>CANQTG010000011.1 GCA_947626715.1 uncultured Lachnospiraceae bacterium
GCGTTCAGGAACAGATCCCGCACGCGGGAAGCGCCCACGCCCACGAACATCTCGACAAAGTCGGAGCCCGATATACTGAAAAAGGGCACGCCCGCTTCGCCCGCGACCGCCTTCGCTAACAGCGTCTTCCCCGTTCCCGGAGCCCCCTCCAGCAAAACGCCCTTTGGGATCCTCGCCCCGACCCGCGTAAATTTGCCGGGATCCTTTAAAAATTCAATGATCTCCTCCAACTCTTCCTTTTCTTCCTTCAATCCGGCGACGTCCTTTAGCGTGACCGTCCCCTCGCCCACCGTCATTTTCGCCCGGCTCTTGCCGAAATTCATCATTTTACCGTTGCTGCCGGAATTTTGCGAATTTACCATCACAAAGAAAAAGACGCCGATGATCAGCACGACCAGCATTGGCAGCATATAGGTCATAAACCAGTTTTCCTTTGGCACGTCATGCATGATGGGATCGATATGGTATCCCGCCAGCATATCCTCCGTTTCCTTTACGTCGGATACGTAAATGACCTTGCTGCTCCCGTCCGTCAGCGATACCTGAAGCGCGCCCGTAGGCGTTTCCCGGTTCGGCCGGATCTCCGCGTGCGTGACCCTGCCGCCCTCTAAATCGGCCGTCAGCTCCGACATGGTATAGATCTCTTCCTTTTCATTCAGTGTGCTGATAAAAAAGGTAAGTCCAAGAAGTATCAGGATCACGATAAAATAAGTATGAAAACTCCTGCTGTCCTTACTCAAAATCTTTCCTCCCAAAAGCGCCGGGGCGCTTTCCTAATCCAGTTCCACAATGCCGATATACGGCAGATTTCTGTATTTCTGGTCATAATCAAGACCGTATCCTACGACAAATTCATCCGGGATCTGGAAGCCGGTATAGTCCACGTGCACGTCTACGATCCGCCGCTCCGGCTTATCAAGCAGCGTGCACAGCGCCAGACTCTTAGGGTTCCTGTCCTTCAACAGATCCAGCAGATAGCTCAGCGTCCTTCCCGAATCCACGATATCCTCCACCACGATGACCTCTTTATCCTTCAGCGGTTCATCCAGATCCTTTATGATCTTTACAATGCCGCTGGATTTTGTTTCGCTGCCATAGCTCGATACCGACATAAAATCCAATGAGACCGGGATCGTGATCCGCTTGGCGAGCTCGCACATAAAAAAGCTCCCGCCCTTTAACACGCACACCAGATGTACCTGCTTTCCCGCATAATCCCTGCTGATCCGCTCTCCGATCTCCTGTATCTTTGCGTCTACCTCCTGTTCAGTCAGCAATACCCTGATCGTTTCTCCCATCTGTAGCTCCTCCTATCGCCTGTATCTGCAATACCGTCTTTGTCTGTCCGTCTATCTTATACCGCTCACTGATCCGGTATCCGACGACCCACACGATATGGCTGCCGTCCGCTATGAGCGCCAGTCCGTCCCGTTTTGCCGCAGGCGTCTTTTCTCCCGTCAGATACGACTTGAGCGATTTTTTCCTGCCGTCCTGATAAACGGCCAGATAATCGCCCTCCCGTCTTGTGCGAAGTACCAAAGATTTAATTATTTTATCATAATCGAACCATTTCGTATATGTTTTTTGGGGAATAATTTGGTTTTTTTCATAGGGAAACGTCCGGCACAGGAACCGCATCCCGTCCTCCCATTCCGTGATCCCCGGGATCTGCAGCGGCCGGGGCGCGGGCTTTTCCTTCTTTTCTTTTTGGGCCGAGATCCTGACGTTTCCGTACTCGCGGTACGCCGTAAGGCCGCCCGGCAGGTCGGCGCGCCCGTTCCCCGATCTCGTAAAGAGTCCCAAAAGCGCGCGGATATGCGCCGCGCCGATATCCTTTCTGCTCTCCGTGAGCCCTTCTAACGTCAGCAGGAGCATTTGCTTTTGGAGGTAGGGATCCTCCCGTAAAAACAGGGCGGTATCAAAAACGATCTCCCCGCCCATAGCCGAAGAGCAGCGCAAAAGAGCCCCCTCCGCGCTGCGCCGGACAAACCCTTCCGTTTCCTGCAATATGACGCTCGCGTCATAAATATGGGAGACCGCGCCGCTGCAGATCTCCCGCTCCGCATATGCCAGAATATGGCGGCGTATCCGGTTTCTGGTATAAGTATCCTCGTTATTGGTCCGGTCTATACAATATCCGATCTGATTTTTCAGAAGGAACGCCTCGATCTCCTTTCGCTCGGCGCACAGCAGCGGACGGATAACGCGCCCTCGCACGCAGCGTATCCCGCCCATCCCGGTCAGCCCGCTGCCGCGCAGCAGATGGAACAGCGCCGTTTCCGCGCTGTCGTTTTTCGTATGCGCGACGGCGATCTTCCCCTCGGGCGCTCCCGCGTCCGCGAGCGCTCTCTCAAACGCCTTATAGCGGACGATACGCCCCGCTTCCTCCGTGGAAAGGCGCCGCTCTCTTGCATACGCCTCAACGTCCTCTTCCACATAGCGGTACGGACAGCCCCACTTCTCGCACAGCCCTTTTACAAAGGCCGCGTCCTCCCCCGCCTCCCGCCGGATCTTATGATTGACATGGACGGCGAGCAGGGTAAAGGGAATGCTCTGCCGGATCTTAAGCAAAACAAAAAGAAGGCAGACTGAGTCCGCCCCTCCCGAAATACCTGCGGCGACCACGTCGCCGCTTTCCAGCATATGATGTTCCCGGATATACGCAAGCACCTTTCTGACCATAGTATAACTATACGCAATCCCTCAAAAAAAGTCAAACCTGCGCGGGTTCTTTTTCGCTCCCGTGCGCCTTTTGGGATCAGGCCTCTTCCAACGCCGTATTTTCCCAGATCCCCAGCACCAGTATGGTCATGTCGTCCGCCACCTTCCCCATAGACCTGTGCAGTACGAACTGCAAGATATAATTCGCTATCTCCTGCGGATTCTGCATCTGCAGATGGGCGATAAATTCCCGCAGCAAAATCTCCTCTCCCACGCCGTCCACAACGCCGTCCGATACCATAACGACGTAATCCCCGTCCTTTAGCTGCCGCGTCTGCCTGTCCAGATCCAGACGATGGAAGATCCCAAGCGGCAGATTGTCCGAAGCGATCTGCTCCACCATATCGCCCCGTTTGATATAGGTATAGGAAGCGCCGATCTTCATCAATTCGCAGACGCCCGTATACAGATTGATCTCGCACACGTCCAGCGTGGACATGTTTTCCTCCTCCGAGCGCGCCACCAGCACGCCGTTGATCATCTCCGCCGCCGTTTCTTTGGAAAACCCCGCTTCTATAAACTTTTCCAAGAGATCGATCACGGATTCGCTGTCCGACATCGCTTTTTCCCCCGAGCCCATACCGTCGGAGATCGCCATCAGATAAGCGCCGTTCCCCTTCTCGATCAAGCAGCAGGTATCCCCCGATACCGTTTCGTTCTCCCGCGTCGCCTTCGCCGCCCCCGTCAGGATATCAAAAGCCGCCTCTTCCTCAAAGACAAGCGTCTCGTATTCCTTCGATAAGAAAAACAGGGCGTCCTTTTCCGGCAGAAGGCGTCTGCCGAACAGCGCCGACAAAAGCGCCGCCGCATCCTCCGCGGTCAGCACGTGCCTTTCATCTGTGCGCAGCTCCACCGCCAGTTTCATGCCGCTTATCTCGTCCTGCGTCCGGCAGATATTCTGGATCAGGATCCCGCTGCTCTTACAGGCATGGACGATCTTTTTTAACTCCTTCTCCGGCAGCGGTTTTAAGCGGCAGGATTCTTCCGCCAGCGAGCTCATGATACGGGCGATCTCATTGAGATTATCCGCTAGGATCTCCCGATTTTCCATCAGCCGCCTGTGCATTAGGTGCATCTGCCGATCCGCCCCTGCGCTCTTTCCCGCCTTTTCCCGGTATGTAAATGTCTTTGCCAGATTTCGGAACGAATCCGCATACCCGAGCAGCTTCTTTTTCCCATATGCCGACATCAGCACGATCTGCGCCTCTTCCTTAGGCATGTCCATCCTTTTCATCACTGCGATCCTCTCCTTTGCCAGAGACAAACCCCGTATTTTTCTTTCTGAGAATACAGTATAGCAGAACAGGACGGCGGTATTTGTCATATTCTTGCCCCAAACCATACATTTTTTTAGACAAAAAATACGGACGGGCGCTCCCGCTCCGTCCGCGTTTATTCCTTTTCCTTAAAGATGATCTCTCCCTTGTGCACAAGGCCCAGCTTATCCTTCGCCACCTCTTCGGCATACTTTTTCGTACGGGTATATTTACGGAACTCTTCGATCTCCTGCGTCCTCTGCTTTTCCATCGCGATCTGTTCCTCGAGCGCCGTCTCGCGCTCCGCATATACCCGCTGCTTTTCATGCAGCTCTATACTTTTAACCCCAACGACTAAAAGCAGCATTAAAACCGCGATCGTAACAAGGAACATACCGAGCCGGTTCTGCCGCCTCCGCCGGAACGCCAACCTTCTCTTTACCATAAGCCTAACCCCAGCATCTCTTTGGCACTAACGTTTATGTAAGATTATTCTAAGTAATTTTCTCCTTTCCGTCAACTTCTTTTTTATCCTGCGAAGCCTGATTTTAAGCCGTTTTCCGGCGCTTTTCCCTGCGTTTTCGACACGCCTTTCAACTAGCTGTAGTGGACGAAAAAGCAGATTTAGAGTTTTTCCCACAAGATGTAGGAATCGCCGAAGCAGCGCGGAAAAATATTTTACAAAAAGAGCGCCTAAAGTTTTTTTGTATAAGAGCATACCGACAGACGCTCCCGCGACGGCAAACCAGCGCAGCACCCCGTTGTTTTCCCGGATCAGCATGGAAAAGATAAGCAGGGAGCAGACGATCCAATAGGCGATATCCTCCAAAGAAACGGCCAGAACGTTATGAGGGACGACCCTGCGCAGGATACGCAGGATATCGTACAGGAAAGCGATCGTAATCCCCATAAGGAAGCAGTGGAGCAGAAAACCGACCTCAAATTCGATATCCGGGCTCATCGCTCCCCTATTTAAACAGCTTCGCTAGGAAGGATTCTCCCGATTTCCCGTATCCCGCGTTCTCCGAATAGGTCAGGCTGTCCACTCTTCCCTCGATATCCACCTCTCCCTTATCCAGACTCAGGCGGTTGACATGCAGATCGCTCCCCTTGATCATCAGCATTCCCTGATCGGTCTCTAACAGGATCTCGTTTAGGTCAAAGGATAAAACGTCCACGACGCCGTTCATATTGCAGACGGTCCTATTTGTCAGCATACATTTATGCTGCTTCTGCTTACTGTTCGTCAGATCCTCCATATAAATCCCCCATTGCCATTCCTGATACATTGTATGAAGGAACGAGAGGACTTATGCCTGCAAAAGGGGACCTGCCGGGATCTTGCCCGCGCCTACAGATAACGGAACAGCTCCGCCGCCGCTTCCTTTCTTACCGTCTCTTGGACGTCCAGCACCTCTACCCGCACCTCTTTGTTCCCGAAACGGATCGTCAGGATATCGCCGGGCTTTACGCTCGCCGACGCCTTCGCGGGCTTATCGTTTAACAGCACCCTGCCGGCGTCGCACGCTTCGTTGGCGACGCTCCGGCGCTTGATCAGGCGCGACACCTTCAGATATTTATCCAGTCTCATACCGTCATCTCCCACATTCGCTGCAAACCCGCCTTTTGCGCCCGCAGGCGCAGAGGGAAGTTTTCCGCGTAATAAAAAACAAAGGCAGCTACCTAAGTAACTGCCCCGGCATATGCGCTCTTATGCGTTGATCAGATCCTTTAATCCTTTTCCCGCCTTAAATCTAGGCGCTTTGGAAGCCGCGATATTCATTACTTCGCCGGTCTGAGGATTTCTTCCCTCTCTTGCGGCTCTCTCGGATACCTCGAAGGTACCAAACCCAACGAGCTGAACCTTCTCGCCTTTTTTCAATTCATCGGCTACCACATCCGTAAACGCCTTCAACGCCTTCTCCGCATCTTTCTTGGAAAGTTCTGCCTGCTCGGCGATTGCTGCGATCAATTCTGTTTTGTTCATGATAAACTCCTCCTCTTAATTGAGTTTTCTATTTTGTGTAACTAGCCATTCCGTCTCGGAAACACCTATATACTGTTATATACATAATTCCGCTGTTTGTCAAGAAATTATTCATATTCGGGCTCGAAAAAGTCCACTTCCTTCGCCGTCCGGTCCGCCAGCATGTCCTCCGCCGCGATCCCTTCCTCTGCCGCGAGCCTGCACATCTCCCACAGCATGTCCAAAAACCGCTCCGCCAATGCGTCCGGCTCGCTGCGCCCGGCCTCCTTTAACGCCGCAAAACGGCGCTCCAATCCTTCCCAGACCGTTTCCGTCTCCGCCTTCTCTGCCCCGTACAGCCTGCCCGATTTTTTTATGACCTTGCAGGCTCTGGCTAACGCCGGCAGCTCCTGCGGGATCTCCCGCAGCGGGGATTTGATCCAGCTCTTTCCTTCTTTTTCCTTTTTCTTGATCTCCTCCCAGTTTGCGAGCGCCTCCTGCGGCGTCTCCGCCTCCGCCGTCCCGAACACGTGCGGATGCCGCCGTATCATCTTTTCCGACACTTCCCCGACCACGTCGTCGATCGTAAAAAGCCCTTCCTCCTGCGCGATAACGCTGTGCATTACCACCTGAAGGAGGATATCTCCCAGCTCCTCCCGCATATTTTCCGCATCGCCCGTCTGGGAATAGATACGGATCGCCGCCAACAGCTCCGCCGCCTCCTCCGTCATGCAGGGCTTTAAGCTCTCGTGCGTCTGCGCCCTGTCCCACGGACAGCCGTTCTCGCTGCGCAGCGTCTTTACCAATCCAACAAAGTCTGTGAAATCAAATCGTTTGCCCATGATTCTGCCTCTCCCGTTTTCAATGCTCCCAATGCCGCCGATGCCGGGTCGGTCCCCAAGCTCCCCGCCGCCTTAGGCGCTAGGTCGGAAAATGAGAGCTCCATGTCTTTCTCTTCCCCGTCTACCTGTATCGTATAGCTCCTTGTCTGATACCCGCTCCGTCGCAGGGAAATGACGTGCGTCCCTTCCTTTTTCGGAAAGCTCGCCGGCGCTATCCCGATATAGTTCCCGTCCACGTACACCTCCGCGCCGGCCGGAGCGTTTACCTTGACGTGCCATACGCCGTCCTCTGCGGACACCTCGCCGCCCGGTATCTCCGTATAGGGCTCTCCGATGTCCGTCCCGTCATCCGGCGTCTCCTGCGGGGTATCGCCGGTATCTTCGCCGTCCCCGTCCTCCTTTTGAGATCCGTCCGTATCCGCTGCGCCGCTTTCCGGCTCCATCTCTACATTTAAATTCGCGTTTTCCTGCCCGACCTTCAGATACTGACTGATCGTCTCATAGCCGTCCGCCTTTACGATCATCTGATGGATCCCGTACTCCAATGAGACGTATGTGGAGGTATCGATCTTTTCCCCGTCGATATATACGCTGGCCTCCGGGGGCGTGAGCGTAAAAAATACGTTCCCCGTCTTTACCTCTTCCCCCTTTAGATCCGACACATCGAGCACCGTTTCCTCGTCCCTGTAGATCGCCGCTTCCTTGCTGCCCCCGTGCCTGCCGTTGCGCACGACCACCGTATACGTCCCTTCCGGCACCGTCAGCAGCATATCCTCGGTGATCCTCTGCACCATCGTCTGGCCGACCTCGATAAAGCCGTCCAAAAAATATTCCTCGCCTGATAAGCGCAGGTAGCCGTGCCCCTGCTTTACCAATATGCTGTATATCGTATTGTCTATCCCCTTCACGGAGAGCACGTCCCTCTCGTTCAGATCCTCTAGGCCGATCTCTTCTCCTTTTGAAAGAAGCACCATGCGCTCCGCCAGCGTATACAGTTCCCCGTTAAAGGAAATCTGCCGCCTTAACTGGTTCATCGTAAAGCCAGAACGCACGTCGCTCTCCCACGCTAGGGGCGAGAGGGTAACGGACACGCACTTTTTGGGAATGTGCTGAAAGCAGACGTCCACGATATCTCCCGGCCCGAGCTGCGCCGCCGACATCGCGCCGCCGTATTTATCCGTGATCTGCGTCATGCCGTCATAACGCAGCGTATAATTCTTATTGACGACCGGATTTAGAAAGGTGATCTTTTCGTTCTCCTGCGATACGCTCACGATCACCGCCGTATCCTTAGAATCGTATTCTCCCGGCTCCATGATACGAAATCCCGTATCCGGCGCGGGGTTTTCTTCCTTCGCCTCTTTGCTTTCTGCAGGATCCGGGGCTGCGCCGCCGCCGTATTGACAGGCCGCTAACAGCGCGCACAAAAGCCCCGCCGCCAAAAGCGCTCCGCTCCAATGTCTTTTCATACAAAATCCCGATGTCCCTTCTCACGCCCGCCGGTCCGCCAGCAGCGTATCCAAAAAGAGCTCCTTTTCCTTTTCCTGTCGCAGCAGCTTGTCGAATTTCTCCATATTCCTGCCCGGGATCCACGATTTTCCCGTATTATAGTAAAAGTTTACGATCTTCCAGAATTTTTCAGGATAGGCCAGCCGGTAATACAGCTGCGAAAGCTCCCCCTTTGAAAGCGGACGCTGCCGCTGATACGCTTCCAGCAGCCCGTTCCCTACGGAAGGGGCCCAGTTGTTCTTTTCCAGAAGCTTTCGCAAGAACAGGTACAGATCCCGGATCTGGCTGTCGCAGATACATTTTTCAAAATTTATGACGCACACGTCGTTTTCTGTCAGCAGGAGATTGTGGTACTGATAATCCCCATGACACCACACGCCCGCAGCCGCGCTGTCTTCCGCTTCCTCACGGGCCGAGCGGCAGTATCGTTTCCAGCGCTCCGTTACTTCGAGCGCCTTTTCCATAAAGCGGTCGTAATATTGCAGCAGATAGATCTCAAAGTCGTTTTTCTGGCTTTTCTCCCGTAAAAAGCGGCGGACCTTTTTTAGTTCCCGATTGTGCTTCTCATATTCTCTTTCCAGACAAAAGGCGGATATCTCCTCCTCGGGCTCCGCCGGCATCCGCATGGCCTTATGGAGCCTCGCGAGCACGCCGACCGCCTGTCTGCATTCGCCGCCGTCCCGTATGCTGCATTCCCTGCCGTCAAAATAGGTCTTTACGATATACGTATTCTGATTCTGGTCTTTCGTCCACAGCGCGCCTTCCTTGTTGGGGAGGATCTCTTCCACCGGAATATCGCAGTTTTCCCGAATATGGGACAAGAGCTTATTCTGCACGGCGAGCTTATCCGTAAAGCCGCCGTATTCCTTCAGGATACGGATCCCCTCCGGCGTCTCGAAAAGGATAGCGCCTCTCCCCTTCCATGTACGGATCACTTCGAAGTCATATTCTGAAAGCACGCTGACTGCCCTGTCATTCACGTAGATACCCCCTAAGATTGGTCCTTACCTATCTTATGAGGGGAACTGTGGAAACATGCGCTAAATCTGTGTCAAAAGATATTCCTTTGTATTGCGTTCGGGATCCTCTAACACGAGCTCGAGCAGACGCTTTAGGATATCCCCGATCTCCTTTCCCGCGGGGATCCCCGCGCTTATAAGATCTTCGCCGTTTACGGCAAGCTCCTTTAGCGACAAACACTGCTTTTGAGCCGAGATCTCCGCATACAGAGCCTCCAGACGCTCTAAGGACGCCAGCGCTTCCTTCCGCCTGCGTCCGCTCTGCGCGGAGGCGTCCGCGCGCTTTACCGCAAACAATAACGGAAGCAGCTCTCTCCCGAGCCGGTACGCCGCCCGCCGTACCCCCGCGGGCGTTTCCGGGATCGGTTCGCTGTGCCAAAGCACCAGCTTTACGACCTTGTCCGTCGTATCGTTATCAAATTTCAGGCGGCGCAGCGCCTTATAAGCGATCTGTGACCCGGCCCTTGCATGTCCGCAGGAGGGGACGCTCTCAGGGGAATCCTCCCGCATATCCTTGCTGCGCGCGCAGGATTTCCCCATATCGTGAAAGAGCATGGCCAGCCGCAGCGCCTTCTGGGGCTCTATGGCTTCCATACTCTGTAAGATATGCTCTCCCACAAGACCGCGGCGGGAAGAGCCGTCCTCCCACGTCTCCATCGCCGCGTCAAATTCCGGCAGGATCACCGCCGTGATCCCCAGCTCGTACGCGGCCTTTAGATAAGACGGGTGGGGCGATGTCAGCAGCTTTACAAGTTCGGCCTGAACGCGCTCCGCGCTGACCCGGCAAAGCGAGGGCGCCGCTCCCGCGATCGCCGCCCTCGTCCTCTCTTCGATCTCAAACCCCAGCTGGGCGGAAAAGCGCACGGCGCGCAGCATACGCAGGGCGTCCTCCGAAAAGCGCTCTCCGGCATCGCCCACGCAGCGGATAACGCCCCGCTCAAGATCGCGGAGTCCATCGAAGAGATCGACGAAGCCGTCCCTTTCGTTATAGGCCATCGCGTTGATCGTAAAGTCCCTGCGCCGCAGATCCTCCTGCAGCCTTGCCGTAAAACTCACGCTCTTGGGGTGGCGGCCGTCCTCATATTCCCCGTCGATCCGGTAGGTCGTGACTTCAAAGCTTTTTCCCGACAGCAGCACCGTTACCGTGCCGTGCTGTATGCCGGTATCCACCGTCCGGGGAAAAAGGGCCTTCACCTGCGCCGGTTTGGCCGAGGTCGTGATATCCCAGTCCTCCGGCTCTCTCCCCAGCAGGCAGTCCCGCACGCACCCGCCTACCGCATAGGCTTCATAACCATGCGATGTCAGTTTGTGTATGATAGCCCCAACTTCCCCGGGCAGTTTTATCATTCTCCTGCCTCCTGTATCCGGGAGCCGCTCCCGTATGCGCTCCGTATCACGCATGAGGGATATTCGTATGCTCCGAGATCTCCCTGCTGATCGTGACCAGATCGTCCGTGCACAGATCGTGCAGGCGCTCATGTCCCGTGATCCTCGCAAAGGTCTTTAATTCCTCCAACGAGCAGTTTAAGAAATTCGCCACTCTCTGCGCGCAGAGGTCTACCTTCAGATTCGCGCGCAGCGCGGGATCCTGCGTCGCCACTCCCGCGGGGCATTTGCCGCTGCCGCAGATACGGTACTGCTTACAGGCAGCCGCCACCATCGCCGCGCTCGCGATCGCGACCGCATCCGCGCCCATCGCCAGCGCCTTTGCAAAATCGGACGAGACGCGCAGGCCGCCCGTGATCACCAGATCGATCTGCGCCCCCACGCTGTCTAAATATTTCCTTGCGCGATACAGCGCGTAGACCGTCGGCACGCTGGTCGCATCCCGGACAAGCCTCGGACTGGCCCCCGTCGCGCCGCCGCGCCCGTCGATCGTGATAAAATCCGGCTCCGCGAATACGCAGTATTCCAAATCCTTTTCGATCCTGCCCGCCGCGATCTTGATCCCGATCGGCCTTCCCTCCGAGGCAAAACGGAGCTGCTCCACGAGCTCTTTTAAATCTTCCTTCGTATTGATACCCGGGAATTTGGACGGGCTGATCACATCCTTTCCCAGAGGCTTATTCCTGATCTTTGCGATCTCCGGCGTCACCTTTTCGCCCGGCAGATGTCCTCCCATGCCCGGCTTGGTGCCCTGTCCGATCTTGATCTCGATCGCATCCGAGTTTTTCAGATTCTCCGGCGTAACGCTGTAAAGGTTCGGGACATATTCAAAGATGTACCGATACGCCTCTTTTCGTTCCTCCGGCAGGATCCCGCCCTCCCCGCTGCAGACCGCGGTACGGGCCATCGCGCTGCCCTTTGCCAACGCCGTCTTTACCTCCGCGGACAACGCCCCAAAGGACATGTGGGAAATGTAGACCGGGCTCTCCAATACCATCGGCTTTTTCGCATGTTTTCCGATGACCGTCGTCGTATCCACCGGCGCGTGCTCGTCGAGCGGCGGCGGATTTAACTGCGCCCCGAGGATCAGGATATCGTCCCAGCCCGGCATCGGCATACGGGTGCCCATCGCCTCGATAATGGATCTGCCGCTTTCCGCCATTTGCTGTATCTCTTCCATATAACGGTATTCATTCGTGCGGATGCTTACCTCTTCCTGCCGTTGAAAGCGCTCCGGCGGCTGCTTGCAGACCGGACAGGCTTCCAGCTCCGAAAACGGCTTTCCTTCCTTTTCTTCGTCATAGAGATAACCGCAGACGCTGCATTTAAAGACTGCCATATTGTATCCCTCCGGCGCCCCCCTATGGGAGCGGACTGCATGATCAATAATTATCCGGTTTTACCTGAAAATAGGACTGCGGGTGCGAGCAGACCGGACAGACCTCCGGCGCTTTCTTTCCGACGCAGATATGGCCGCAGTTTAAGCACTGCCAGATCACGTCGCCGTCCTTTGAGAATACCGCGTCGCCCTCTATGTTCGAGATCAGCTTCCGGTATCTTTCCTCATGCTCCTTTTCAATGGCCGCCACGCCCTCGAACAGCGCCGCGATCTCCTCGAAGCCCTCTTCCCTTGCGACCTTTGCAAATCCCGCGTACATATCCGTCCACTCAAAGTTTTCGCCGTCCGCCGCGTCTTTCAGATTGTCCACCGTCGCGCCGATCCCGCCATGCAGGATCTTGAACCATAATTTTGCGTGTTCCCGCTCGTTCGCCGCAGTCTCCTCAAAGAGATTCGCGATCTGCACATAACCGTCTTTTTTTGCTTTTGAGGCATAATAGCTGTATTTATTCGTCGCTTGGGATTCTCCCGCAAATGCCGCCATTAAATTTGCCTCTGTCTTGCTTCCTTTTAATTCTGCCATTTTACTTCCTCCTGTTTTCTTTTTATTGTGTATGATCCGCGATCAATACGCCCTTCCCCAGTATACCATCTTCGCCGCCGGCTTCCCGCAGCATACGCAGGTATCCGCAATCTTTTCCTGTTCAAACGGAATGCAGCGGCTCGTCACGCTCAGCTTTTCCTTTATGATATCCTCGCAGGCCTGATCCCCGCACCACATCGCCTTTACAAACCCCGCCTTCTCTGTAAAGAGACGTTCAAATTCATCCATATCCGCGGCGCTGTAGGTATGCGCGTCCATGTGCCTGCGCGCCCGCTCCAGCATCTCGCTCTGCATTTTCCCGAGTATCTCCGAGAGCGCCTTTTCCAGCCCGTCTAAGGAGACCTCCGTCTTTTCCCGCGTATCCCTGCGGCAGATTACGCACCGGCCCGCCTCGATATCCTTCGGCCCGATCTCCACCCGTACCGGGATCCCGCGCATTTCCTGCTCCGAGAACTTCCAGCCCGGGCTCTTATCCGTATCGTCCACCTTTACCCGAAAGCTCCCCTTCAGCCTTTCCTGTAACTCGTACGCTTTCTCGAGCACGCCCTCCTTTTTCTGCTGGATCGGAATGATCGCGGCCTGCACAGGCGCTACCTTAGGCGGCAGCACCAGACCGGAATCGTCCCCGTGCACCATGATCAGCGCGCCGATGACCCTCGTCGACATTCCCCATGAAGTCTGGTATACATACTTTAGCTTGTTATCCTTATCTGCGAACTGGATCCCGAACGCCCTCGCAAAGCCATCCCCGAAATTATGGCTCGTCCCCGACTGCAGCGCCTTCCCGTCATGCATCAGCGCCTCGATCGTGTAGGTCGCCTCCGCGCCCGCAAATTTCTCCTTATCGGTCTTTTGTCCCCGGATGACCGGGATCGCCAGCACCTCCTCACAGAAGCGCGCGTACACGTTCAGCATTTGGATCGTGCGCTCCTCCGCCTCTTCTAAGGACGCATGGGCCGTATGCCCTTCCTGCCACAAAAATTCCCGGGAGCGCAGGAAAGGCCGGGTCTCCTTCTCCCAGCGCACGACCGAGCACCACTGATTATAGACTTTGGGCAGATCCCGATAGGAATGGATATCGTTTTTATAGAAATCGCAAAACAGCGTCTCGGACGTAGGGCGGACGCAGAGCCGCTCCTGCAATTCGTTCAGGCCGCCGTGCGTCACCCATGCGACCTCCGGGGCGAAGCCCTCTACATGTTCCTTTTCCTTCTGCAGCAGGCTCTCGGGGATAAACAGCGGCAGATATACGTTTTCCACCCCCGTCTCCTTGAACATCGCGTCCAGATTTTTCTGGATATTTTCCCAGAGCGCGTAGCCCGCCGGTTTGATCACCATGCAGCCCTTTACGCTCGTATAATCGATCAGCTCCGCCTTTTTCACGACGTCGGTATACCACTGCGCAAAATCGACGTCCATAGATGTGATGGACTCTACCAGTTTTTTCTCAGCCATTTTCCGCTCCTCTTCTTTCTAAGTTCAAGACCCGCCCGCGAGTCTTGGCGCGGGATCCGGGGCCGCCTTCGCAGACGTCTTTTGATCCGAATCTCTGCGCATATATAATTGTATTCTCATACAAAGCGGTCAAAAAGTCAATCATTCTCTTGAAAATGCAGGAGCTTCCGATAGATCTCACGGATCAACAGAATGGAAAAGGGCCCCAGTATCACGCCGAAGATCCCGTAGAGCCGGACTCCCGCGTAGATCGAAAAGAGGATCGCGACCGGATAGAGCCCCATGCTCTCTCCTAACAGCTTGGGCTCCAGAAATTCCCTGACCAGCGCGCAGCCCGCGTAAAGCGCGAGGATCCAAAGGCAGCCCCACAGCTTCCCCTGAAGGAGCTGCCACAGCGCGAGCGGAAGCAGCACGCAGCCCGTCCCGATAAAGGGCAGCGCGTCCAGCGCGCCCGCCAGCGCGCCGGCCAAGAGCCCGTGCTCGATCCCGGCCGACCAAAGCCCCGTGCAGCAGACCGCGCTGATCACGCAGAGCAGGATCCCCTGCGCTTTCAGATAGTGTCCCGTCATCTTAACAATCTCCCCGCCGATCTCCCTTGCCGTTAAAAACCAGCGAAATCTCATCAGATCCGCCTCGATCCTGTCAAAATCCTTGATCAGCAGGGCGAAGGCGATCACGCTTACGGCGAAAAAGGCCGCCGCGGCCCCCGCTTTCTTTATGCAGGCCGCCGAACGATCCATAAGCCCGGGCAGCGCCCTGCGCTCTATATCCGCCGCCAGCTCCCCGGCATAAAGCACGATCGTCCGTTCCAGACCGCTCCCGTCGATACCGATCCGCCGCTCCAGACGCTCGCAGCAGCTATGTGCCATGCGGTAAAATCCCGCCCGATATCCGCCAATATCCCTCGTCAGCGCGCCGATCTGCCCGCACGCCAGATCTGCCGCGTACCACAGTCCCAGTCCCAGCGCGCCAAGCAGGAGAACCAAAAAAAGCGCCGCCAGAACGCTGCGTTTGATATGCACGAGCCGCTCCAGCCTGCAAAGCCCCTTCTGCAGGGGGACGGCGGCGCAGAGCGCCAGAAAAAAGGGCAGGATAACAGGCAGGACATACTTTAGGCAGACAAAGACCGACAGGGCCGTCGCCGTTCCGATTATGTATTTTTTGCCTTGCCCCGACCAGAGCCGCTCCATCGCAATCACCCATAGCTAGTATCCTGCATTCGGCGGCTTTTATACCTGTATCGAGCCATAAAACGGCGCAAACGCAGGATTCTGCGGCAGCGTTTGAAAGCTCCGCTTCTCTCCCGAGATCGGATCGGCAAATTCCAGAAAATACGCGCAGAGCGCGGGCCAGCGGCCCGCCCCCTCCGCCTTGCCGTATTTTCCGTCTCCCCAGAGCGGACAGCCCATATGCGCCATCTGCACGCGGATCTGATGGTGGCGGCCCGTGGCCAATTCGATCTCTGCCAGCGCCCGCCCGTTTTCCGCCGCTAGGATCCGATATGAGAGCTCGGCCCGTTTCGCCTCTCTGTCGTTTTTTGACACGACCGCGGAGCAGTTTTTCTCCCGTATCCGCTTTAAATGATCGACCAACACATCCTCGCGCTTTGCGGGGACGCCGCATAGGACCGCCAGATATCGTTTCCGAAGCCGGCCGTCCGCGAGCTGCCCGGAAAGCCCGGCCGCCGCCCGCTTATCCTTCGCTATGACGATCAGGCCCTCTACCGGCTGATCCAGCCTGTGGATCAGCGCCAGATACGGATCCGTGCGCCCCTCCCGCCTGCTTATGCAGTTTTTCAGCTCGCTTACCAGATCCGCCTGCATGAGCGAGGCGCTCTCCGCCGCCAGCCCCGCGGGCTTATAGCAGACGAGCAGATTTTTATCTTCATAACATATTTTTGTTTTCATATCCGTCCGGTTATACTATAATCAGGGAAACGATAAAGGAGGTCTGGAGATGGAATATACGATATATCTGATCGACAATCAAACGCAGCTGGAACGCTGCCCGGTCTTTTATGTGGAACATTTTAACTGGGGCGGGGACTATCGCCCGAAGGCATTTGGACGCATGGCTTGGCTGCGGGATACGGGATTTCTGCTCCGCATGACCTGCATGGAACCGGATCCCGTCTGCCACTATGTAAATGACAACGATCCCGTCTATCTTGACAGCGCGATGGAAGCCTTTCTCGCGCTCTGCCCCTCCTCGGACTATTATTTTAATTTTGAATTCAACGCAAAGGGCGCGCTGCTCGCAAAATACGGAAACGGCAGGCACGGCCGCGTCTTTTTCACCAAAGAGCAGCTCGACGCGATCCGCCGTCAGGTCAGCGTAGGCTCCGACCGCTGGGAGATCCTCCTGCTTGTGCCCGTGGACGTTTTAACGGAATATTTCCCGGACTTTCATGCAGGAAGCGAGACGCGGATACGCCTTAACTTTTTTAAGATCGCGGAAGGGAAAGAGCGGACGCACTTCGCCAGCTATGCGCCCATTGATTCCCCCAAGCCGGATTTCCATCTGCCACAGTTTTTCGCGGACGGCCTTTTCCGGGAGCTGCCATAAGCCTTTTGGGGCAGAAAAACGCCTTTTATCAAGAATCCCGCCTGCGCTTGCACTTGCCGCATACGCCGTAAAAATACGTCACGCTGCCGTTTATATCCCCGTCAAAATCCTCCGTCGCCATCTCGTTGATGTTGACGATGTTTTCAATCCCCAGATCCTGTACGCAGCCGCAGTCCCTGCATACGAAATGATAGTGCAGGGACGTATCGGGATCGAAATGCTCGACGCCGTCGCCGACATTGATCCTTGCGATCTCGCCCATCTGCGCGAGCAGCGTCAGATTCCGGTAAACCGTCCCCAGACTGATATTCGGAAATTCCCGCCGCACCCCGATATAGACCGTATCCGCCGTCGGGTGGTCTTTTCTGCCGCTTAAAAATTCCTTGATCGCTTCCCTCTGCCTGCTGTATTTGATCGCCATAGCCTTCTCCAATAATAGAAATCATTATCATTTTCTGCTATATTAAAAATATTATATTTTACGGCTATTGTCAAATGTTTATAAAGATTTTAGAATAAAATCATTCCGGTTTTACCAATATACCGGCGGAACATGCTATACTGTTTTCAAATATTTTCCGAGGTTATCCCATGAAACTACGGACACGGCTGTTTATCACCTTCGCCACTATGGTCATCATGCCCCTTGTCCTGACGGCGCTCGCCTATCTGAGCATTCGCGGATACATGGCGCATACGATGCAGAGAGAATACGGTTTTGAGGCTGCGGATTATGAGGCGCTTTCCGGTTCCATCAAAGCGGGCGGCGACCAGACAGCGGCGCTCTTTCATCAGTTTCTCGAGATCATAGAGACTTCTCCCGAAAAATTAGAGGATAAGGCTTTTCTGTCCGACTTAAACGCGCAGGCGGCTGAAAAAGCCTCTTATATTATCGTCCGTAAGGGGGAAGACTTATATTACGCCGGCAATTCCAAACTCGCGGTTCGGATCTACGACACCCTGCCCGCCTATGGGCACGATACCTCCGTGCCGGATACGGGCTATTATTATAATCAGCTCCAAAAGCTGGTCAAGCAGGCCGATTTTTTGTTTTCGGACGGCTCCGAGGGCAGTATCTTCATCATCACGCCCATCAGCGATATCTTTTCCCGATCCCTTCTGATCGATATGATGATCGCGGTCGTTTTGATCCTAGTCTTTACGGCCTGTATGCTGACGCAGTGGATCCACAAGGGGATCTTCCGTCCGATCCGGGAGCTGAACGCCGCCATGCAGAAGATCGCCGAAGGGGATCTCGACCATGCGCTTACGACGGAGGAAAAAGGCGAGTTCGGCGATCTGTTCCGCAACTACGAGGACATGCGCCTGCGGCTGAAAGAGTCGATCGAAGAAAAGGTGCTCAACGAACGGCAGAATAAGGAGCTGATCAGCAATATCTCCCACGACCTCAAAACCCCGATCACCGCGATCAAGGGCTATGTCGAGGGCCTGATGGACGGCGTCGCGGACACGCCCGAAAAGATGGAAAAATATATCCGCACGATCTATAACAAAGCGAACGATATGGATCAGCTCATCAACGAACTGACCTTTTACTCCGGTATCGACTCCAACCGGATCCCCTATAATTTCCACCGGATCAACGTCAACGAATACTTCCGCGACTGCGTGGAAGAGGTGGGGCTCGACCTAGAATCCCAGAATATCCGTCTGAATTATTCCAATCTGACGGATCTGGATACGAGGATCATCGCCGATCCCGAGCAGCTCAAACGCGTTATCAATAATATCATCAGCAACAGCGTCAAATATATGGACAAGCCGCAGGGTATCATTGATATCCGCATTCTCGACGAGGTCGATTCTATCCGTATCGAGATCGAGGACAACGGCAAGGGGATCTCCGCCCGGGATCTCGGCCATATCTTTGAGCGTTTTTACCGTACCGACGCCTCCCGCAATTCTTCCAAAGGCGGCAGCGGCATCGGGCTTTCCATCGTCAAAAAGATCATAGAGGATCATGGAGGCTATATCTGGGCTACGAGCAGGGAGAATGAAGGCACCTGTCTCCATTTTGTAATCAGAAAATACAGAGAGGTAGAAAACGATGAGCAGAATATTGATAATTGAAGACGAAGAGGCCATTGCCGATCTGGAAAAGGACTATCTGGAGCTGAGCGAATTTGAGGTAGAGATCGAAAATACCGGGGACAAGGGCCTTGCGAGGGCGCTCTCAGAGGACTTTGACTTAATCATTCTCGATCTCATGCTGCCCGGCGTGGACGGCTTTGAAGTCTGCCGCAGGATCCGTGAGACAAAGGATATTCCTATTTTAATGGTCTCTGCCAAAAAGGAGGACATCGACAAGATCAGAGGGCTCGGTCTGGGCGCGGACGATTACATCACGAAGCCCTTCAGTCCCAGCGAGCTTGTCGCGCGCGTTAAGGCCCATATGGCGCGCTACCACCGCCTCGTCGGCTCGCAGGCGCAGACCAACGAGATCGTCGAGATCCGCGGGATCCGTATTGACAAGACCGCCCGCCGCGTTACGATCGACGGGGAGGAAAAGACCTTCACGACCAAAGAATTTGACCTGCTCACCTTCCTTGCCGAGCATCCCAACCATGTATTTACCAAAGAGGAGCTCTTCCGCGAGATCTGGGACATGGATTCCATCGGCGATATCGCCACCGTTACCGTGCACATCAAAAAGATCCGGGAAAAGATCGAATTTGACACCGCAAAACCGCAGTATATCGAGACGATCTGGGGCGTCGGCTACCGCTTCAAAGTATGACCCGCAAGATTGACTTTTCCCCGCCTTTTCTGTATGATGGTCTCATCAGCATATCCCCTGCGGCGCAAAGGGCGCTGCAAAATCTATCAGGACAGGAGAAAACGATATGGAAAAAATTGCAAGCTTTATGATCGATCATATCAAACTGCAGCCCGGTATCTACGTTTCCAGAAAGGATACGTGGGGCGACACCACGATCACTACCTTTGACCTGCGCATGACCTCGCCCAACGATGAGCCGTGCATGAACACCGCCGAAATGCATACGCTGGAACATCTGTGCGCGACGTATGCGAGAAACGACGAGACTTGGAAGGACAAAGTCGTCTACTTCGGGCCGATGGGCTGCCGCACCGGCTGTTATCTGCTGCTGGCGGGCGATCTGGATTCCAAAGACATTATCCCGTTGGTCGTCGGCATGTTTGAATTTGTCCGCGATTTTGAGGGCGAGATCCCCGGCGCGGCTCCGAAAGACTGCGGGAACTATCTCGACCATAATCTTGCGATGGCAAAATACGTCGCAAAGCGTTATCTGGACAATACCCTCTACCATATCGACGAAGCCCATTTAGTTTATCCGCTGAATGAGGAATAAAAAGGAGGGGGTTCCTATGAATAAAATAGGCATTATCGGTGCTATGGAGATCGAGCTGGATACCTTAAAGAGCCATATGCAGATAAGCGCTGCCCTAGAAAAGGCTTCCATGAAGTTTATGGAAGGGACGCTCGGGGGCGTTCCCGTCGTCGTCGTAAAAAGCGGCGTCGGCAAGGTAAACGCCGGTATCTGCGTACAGATCCTAGCGGACGTTTTCCATGTGACGCATATCATCAACACAGGGATCGCGGGTTCCCTAAACGCTAAGATCGATATCGGCGATATCGTGCTTTCCACGGATGCGCTCTATCATGACATGGACGCGACCGGCTTCGGTTATCCGCTCGGCGAGGTTCCCCAGCTCGGGATCTTTTCCTTTCAGGCCGATCCCGGCATGATCCTGCTCGCAAAGGATTCCTGCGCGCTCGTCAATCCCGATATTCAGGTATTTGAAGGGCGTATCGTCACCGGCGACCAGTTCATTTCCAGCCCGCAGGCCAAGCGGCGTATCCTAGACAATTTCCCGCAAAGCCTGTGTACGGAGATGGAGGGCGCGGCGATCGCACACGCGGCCGTGCTCAATCAGATCCCCTTCTTAATCATCCGCGCGATCTCGGACAAGGCCGACGACAGCGCCCACATGGATTATCCCGCCTTTGAAAAGGCGGCGGCGGAGCATTCCGCACGGCTCGTGGAGCATATGATTTCTAAGCTATAACGCTATAACGAGAAGGGGCGCGGATCGATTACTTTCCGCGCCCCTTTTCTTATTCGTCCATATGGCCGTCCCCGCCGGATCGCCGCCTTGCCCTTTCTTATCTCTGCGCTCTTGCGGAGCCGTCCTTACTCTTCCTTATCTCTGCACTCTCCCGGAGCCGTCTCCGCCCGCCAGCGTCAATACTTCGTTCATAGAGACCATATTATAATCCCCTTCGACGCTGTGCTTTAAGCAGGAAGCGGCCGTCGCAAATTCGATGATCTGCTGAGAGTCATAACCGTTTAACGCCGCGCAGATCAGGCCGCCGCCAAAGCTGTCGCCTCCGCCGACGCGATCCACGATATGCATTTTATACTGCTTGCTGAAGAAATATTCTCCCTTGTCATACAGCATCGCCGACCAGTTATTGTCATTCGCGGAGATGGATTCCCGCAGCGTGATCGCCACCTTTTCAAAGCCGAATCTGTCGGCAAGCTGCCTTGCGACGTCCTTATAGCCTTCCTTGTTTACCTTCCCCGTCGTCACGTCGGTATTGGAGGCATGGATCCCGAATACGTCCGCGGCGTCCTCCTCATTAGCAATGCAGACATCGACATACTTGCACAGCTCGCCCATCACCTGTCCGGCCTTTTCCTTTGTCCACAGCTTCTTCCGGTAGTTAAGATCGCAGGAAACCTTCACGCCGGCTTCCTTCGCCGCCTTGCAGGCTTCCAGACAGATCTCCGCAGCGTGATCGCCCAGCGCCGGGGTAATGCCTGTAAAATGGAACCATTCCGCCCCTTCCAAGATCGTCTTCCAGTCAAAATCTTCCTTGCGCGCCTCTGCGATCGCAGAGCCCGCGCGGTCATAGATCACCTTCGAGGGCCTTTGGGACGCTCCCTTTTCCAGAAAATAGATCCCGATACGGTCCCCGCCTCTTGCGATATAGTCCGTCTTAACGCCGAATCTGCGCAGCGAATTGACCGCGGCCTGTCCGATCTCATGCGCCGGCAGCTTCGTCACATAATACGCGTCGAGCCCGTAGTTTGCCAGCGAGACCGCCACATTCGCCTCGCCGCCTCCATAGGTCGCTCCAAAGGACTCTGCCTGCACGAAACGATAATATCCTTCCGGCGCCAGTCTTAACATGATTTCTCCAAAGGTCACTACTTTTTTTGCCATTTCCGTTTCCTCCTATCTTGACTTCCTTATGTTTTTATCTTACGGCTGTTTCCCGATATACGCCAAGATCCCGCCGTCCACATACAAGATCTGCCCGTTGACAAAATCGGAAGCCTCTGACGCAAGGAAAAGCGCCGGCCCCATCAGATCCTCGGGCGTGCCCCATCTTGCCGCGGGCGTCTTAGCGATGATAAAGCTGTCAAACGGATGCCTGCTGCCGTCCGGCTGTCTCTCCCGCAGCGGCGCGGTCTGCGGCGTCGCGATATAGCCCGGCCCGATCCCGTTGCACTGTATGTTGTATCCGCCGTACTCGGACGCGATATTCCTCGTCAGCATTTTGAGCCCGCCCTTCGCCGCCGCATAGGCCGACACCGTCTCGCGCCCCAGCTCGCTCATCATAGAGCACACGTTGATGATCTTTCCGCTCTTTTTTTCGATCATGGCCGGAAGCACCGCTTTGGAGACGATGAAGGCCGCGTTTAGGTCGATATCGATCACCTGACGGAACTCTTCGACCGACATCTCCGTCATCGGTATCCGTTTGATGATCCCCGCGTTATTGACTAGGATATCGATCGTTCCTAACTCCTTTGCGATATCGGCGACCATCTTCGTTACCTGCTCTTCGTCCGTCACGTCGCACAGATACCCCTTCGCTTCAATCCCCTTCGCCTCGTATTCCTTGAGCGCCGTATCCATATGCTCTTTGGAACGGCAGTTAAACGCGATCTTCGCCCCCGCCTTCGCGTAGCTCTCCGCGATCGCAAACCCGATCCCATAGGCCGCCCCCGTTACGAGCGCTACCTTTCCTTCCAGTGAAAACATCTCTTTCATTTCGTATCAGATCCTTTCTTAATTTTTTATAAAATGATAGTTCTTGTGCGATTTCTTTGTTTATATTGACAAACCGGCCTGCACAGGCTACTCTTAACTTGACGGCACGGCAGGAAAACGCCTGCCTATACGCGCGTCATATTATGAAAAAAAGGAGTGGCTTTTATGAAAATCGCGCTGATCAACGAAAACAGTCAGGCCGCAAAAAACGCGCTGATCTGTGAAAATCTCAAAAAAATTGCAGAACCGCTGGGACATACGGTATATAACTACGGCATGTATACGGCCGAGGACGAAACGCAGCTTACCTATGTCATGGCCGGGCTTCTTGCCGCTATCCTTCTCAACTCGAAAGCGGCGGATTATGTCGTAACGGGCTGCGGTACCGGCGAGGGCGCTATGCTGGCGTGCAACGCTTTCCCGAACGTGCTCTGCGGCCACATCGTAGACGCCGAGGACGCTTATATGTTCGCGCAGATCAACGATGGCAACGCGATCGCCATGCCGTTCGCCAAAGGCTTTGGCTGGGGCGGCGAGCTGCGTCTCCAGTACATCTTTGAAAAACTGTTCTCCTGCGAAAGCGGCGGCGGCTATCCGAAGGAAAGAGCCGTTCCCGAACAGCGCAATAAAAAGATCCTCGATCAGGTAAAGGCAGTTACCACCAAAGACATGCTGACCATTTTAAAGGAGATCGATCAGGATTTCCTGAAAACGGCCGTCAGCGGTGAAAAATTTCAAGAATATTTCTTTGCGAACTGCCAAGATCCCGAGATCGCCGCTTACATAAAGAGCGTACTGGAAGCCTAAGCGTTTCCGTTTTAAGAAGGACTGCCGCCGGGTGGCTCATACCGCTATCCTGCGGCAGTCTTTTTGCGGTTTTCCTTTAAGGCGCGGCAGATCAGGCGCGGATCAGCCTCTCCTCCGCATCCAGATGAAAGCCAAAATAACGCACGGCGTTCCCGTAGGAAATATTGCGGACGAGCCGTCCGAGCGTCTCCTCATCGTCCGGGTACTCCCCGTTTTCGACCCAGCCGCCGATCAGGCTGCAGAGGATACGGCGGAAATACTCATGCCGCGTATAGGACAGAAAGCTGCGGGAATCCGTCAGCATACCTAAGAAATTCCCCAGCAGGCCCAGATTGGCCAGCGAGATCATCTGATCCGTCATTCCCTGCTTATGATCGTTGAACCACCACGCGCTCCCCTGCTGTATCTTGCCGACGGTATCCGCGTTCTGGAAGCAGCCGAGAATGCTGCCGATCGCCGCGTTGTCGTTCGGATTTAAGCTGTAAAGGATCGTCTTTGGCAGCGTATCCGTCTGCGCCAATGCGTTCAGGAAATCCGCGAGCTGCGCGGACGGCGCATAATTGTTGATACAGTCTACGCCGGTGTCCGGCCCGAGCCTGCGGTAGATCAGCTGGTTATTGTCGCGCTTCGCGCCGTAATGGAGCTGCATGACCCAGTTCTTTTCATGATAGATCTTTCCCATCTCCAGCATAAAGGCGGTTTTGAACGCAAGCTCTTCCCTGCGGGTAACGCTGTCTCCCGCCAGTCTCTTTGCAAAGATCGCTTCGATCTCCGCTTCCCCGGCAGGCTCGTACATGACATATTCCAGCGCATGATCGGATACCGAGCAGCCGCGCGCCTCAAAATAATCGATCCTTACCTTTAACGCCGCGACCAGATCCGCGAACGTTTGGATCGCAACGCCGCTCACCCCGCTCAGCTTTTCCAGATATTCCGTATAATCCGGCTTTTCCAGATTCATTGCCTTATCGGGCCGCCATGCGGGCAGCACCTGCACCTCGAAGCTCTTATCCGCCGCGATCTTTTCATGCCATTCCAGCGTATCCACCGGATCGTCCGTCGTACAGATCAGCCGGACGCCGGAACGCCGGATTATATTTCTGACGCTCATGTCGTCTTTATGCAGCGCTTCATTACACAGGTTCCATACGCTTTCCGCCGTTTTGCCGTTCAGCGCGCCGTAATATCCAAAATACCTCTGCAGCTCCAGATGGCTCCAGTGGTACAGGGGATTCCCGATCGCCTTTTCCAATGTCTCCGCCCATTTCTGGAACTTCTCGCGATCCGGCGCGTCTCCCGTGATATACTTCTCGTCGATCCCGTTCGAGCGCATCTGTCTCCATTTGTAATGATCGCCGCCCAGCCAGACCTGCGTGATCGTATCGAATTTTCGATCCTCCGCGATCTCGCGCGGATTGATATGGCAGTGGTAATCCAAGATCGGGGTCTGTTCCGCGTATCCATGATACAGCTTCCGCGCCGTTTCCGTCTCCAGCAAAAAATCCTTGTCCATAAACGCTTTCACCTAACGTTCCCTCCTTTAACCATAAATCTCGGCCAGCAGCGACGCGACCGCGCCCGGCCCTTCTATCAGTCTGGCAAACAGCTTCTTCACCTTTTCCCCCAGCGGCGAAGCCGTCAGATCGACGCCGAAAATATCCTCCCGCTTTAAAACGGGGTCTAACAGCGCTCCCAGATCATAGCTGCCTCCCAGACGGATATCCGCAAATATCGGCTGCAGCGTATCCAGCAGAGGGTCGGGGCTTGGCGTAAACGCTTTGCCCGTATCGTCCACGCCCATCAGATAACGCAGCCAGCCCGCAAAGACGAGCGGGATCCCTTCGAGCGTATCGAGCGAGAGCGTATCGGACGCCATATAAGCCTTTATCGTCTCCCCGAAACGGATCGGGAGCTTTTGCGAGGTATCCGTTGCGATCCGCTGCGGCGTATCCGGCATAAACGGATTCGGGATCCGTTTCCCCAATACTTCGTCGATAAACTGCTTCGGATCGAGGATCCCCGGATCCACGACCACCGGGAGCCCCTCCTGATAGCCGATCCGCTCTACCAGCTTTTTCAGCGCCGGGTCTTCCATTTCCTTTGAGATCAGGGTATATCCCAGCAGACAGCCGAATACCGCCAGCGTCGTATGCAGCGGGTTTAGGCATGTGCAGACCTTCATTTTCTCCACCTTATCGACCGTCTCCCTGTCCGTAAAGATCACGCCCGCTTCCTCTAGGGCGGGACGCCCGTTCGGGAACGTATCTTCGATAACAAGGTACTGGCATTCCTCCGCGTTGACAAACGGCGCTACCCATGTATTTTTGCTTGTAACGGCCTTTTCCAGCCCTTCGATCCGATCCGCCTCCAGCAGACGCTCCACCTGCGGGTCGGGGCGCGGCGTGATCTTGTCGATCATGCTCCACGGGAAGGACAGGCGCTCCTTATCCTGAACATACGCAAGGAAGCCGTCCGGCGCTTTCTGGTTCTTTACCCAGCTCTCCGCAAACGAGACGACGGCGTGTTTCAGCTTATCGCCATTGTGGGAGCAGTTGTCCATGCTGACCAACGCAAGCGGCAGCGCTCCGGCCAGATACCGCTCGTATACCAGCGCGCACACCTTGCCCAGATAGCTTTTCGGCCCTTCCGGCCCGTTTTCCATATCTTCCCTGACCGCCGGCAGGAGCTCTCCGGCTCCGTTTACCAGACTGTAGCCCTTTTCCGTGATCGTAAAGCTCGCCATCTGCAGCGTGGGCGCGCGGAAGATCTCCTTTAAGCGGCCGTATTCCTTCTCGTTTTCGCTGTCTAGGATCAGGGACTCCACAATGCTCCCGATCACCGTCTTTTCGATCTCGCCGTTTCCCTTTAGGGTCGCGAGGATCCCGTAGTTGTCGTGCGGCCAATACATTTTTTCTATGATCTCATAGTCGAATCCTTCCGCTACGATCAGGCCCGTTTCGCTTTTTCCCTCTTCCATGAGCCGCTGCATCAGGTTTGCCTGAAACGCGCGGAAGATATTGCCCGCTCCAAAATGGATCCACTGTGGCCGCTGTTTCGTGTTTTCCGTCAGCTTCTCCCTGTCAAACGCAGGCACATGATAGCCCGCCGCCCGCCATGCTCCTGCTTCCAGCAGGCCCTCTTTGTTTAATCTCATCGTTTTTTCCTCCCCGAACTATTTTCCTGCGCTGGATTTTTCGATCGCTTCCCAAAGACCGTTCAGATAAGCCGCGCCCAGCGCCCTGTCGTACAGGCCGTAGCCCGGCATCGCGACCTCTCCCCATATCATGCGCCCGTGATCGGGGCGGATCGGCCCTGTAAAGCCGATATCATACAACGCCTTCATGATCTCGTACATATCGAAGCTGCCGTCGGACGATAGGTGCGCCGCTTCCTCAAAGTCGCCCGGATAGTTATGCTGCAGATTGCGCACATGCGCGAAGTGTATGCGCCCCTTCAGCGCCCGGATCATTCCCGGCAGATCGTTGTCCGGGTTCGTCCCATAGGAGCCGGAGCAGAAGGTAACGCCGTTGTGCGGATTGTCCACCATCTTCATCATGCGCTGGATATTGGGCAGGTTCGTGATAATACGCGGCAGCCCGAACACGCTCCATGCGGGATCGTCCGGGTGGATCGCCATATTGATATCGTACCGATCGCAGACCGGCATGATCGCTTCCAGAAAATACTTTAGATTGGCGAACAGCTTTTCTTCGTCGATATCCCGATATAGGGCGAACAGCTCCTTTGTCTTCTCCATACGTTCCGGCTCCCAGCCCGGCATGACGTAGCCGTTGGTATCCCCCGCGATGGAGGCGAACATTTTTTCCGGGTCCAGATTGTCCACGGTCTCCTGATGATACGCCAGTACGGTAGAGCCGTCGGGCCGTACCCTTGCCAGCTCCGTCCTCGTCCAGTCGAATACCGGCATAAAATTATAGCAGACCATGTGGATATCTTCCTGTCCCAGCTTTTCCAAGGTCTTAATATAGCGGTCGATATACAGATCCCGATCCGCCGCGCCCGTCTTGATCGAATCGTGGATATTCACGCTCTCGATCCCGGCGATATGCAGGCCGCTCTTTTCCACCTCCGCCTTTCTTGCCCGGATCTCGTCAAGGCTCCATTCCTCTCCCGGCGAAGTCTCGTACAGGGTCGTGATCACGCCCTTTACGCCCGGGATCTGCCGTATCTGCTGCAGGGTAACGGAATCCGATCTGCTTCCGTACCAGCGTAATGTCATTTCCATAAACCGTCTCTCCTTCCTCTGGCGCTGCGCCAGAAACCTGATTCTTTTACAGCCCTCTTCCGGCTCTTATTAAGCGTCTATAAAATCCTCCCGCATCGGCGAGAAGATATCTAACAGGATTCCTTCCTTCAGGCATACGCAGCCGTGCTCGATCCCGTCCTTTTTGAGCATACTGTCCCCCGGATTTACGATCTTTTTTTCTCCGTTGATCGTAAATTCAAACTGCCCGCTCACCACGTAGGTGATCTGCGTATGCGGGTGATGGTGCAGAGCGCCGACCGCATCCTTGCTGAAATGGTTCTCTACGACCATCAGCTCGTCCGTATAGGCCAGTATCTTGCGCACCACGCCTTCCCCGCCGCTCTCGCCCTCAATCTCCTCATTGTAGTTCCATATCCTGTTTTTTTCGGTTTTCATTCCCTTTCCCTCCTGTTTTTTTGATATATAGATTTAACGCTGCGATCAGCAGCAGATCGATCAGCACCACGACGACTACCGAGCTCATTCCATAGGCGATCCCCGCGCTTTCCGCGATCCTTCCGATGATCGACGGCATCAGGATAGAGCCCAGACTCGCCAGCGTTAAGATAAAGCTCCAAGCCATCGTATATTTTTGGATCAGGGTCCCGCAGAAGGACACCGTAGTCGGATAGATCCCCGCCATACTGTAGCCGAAGCCCATAATGCCTAACACGATCATCACCGTGCTCCTGCTAAAGAGCAGCCAGAAAAAGAAAAATACAAAACCGCCTCCCATGCCAAGCAGCAGCTTTTCCTTAGGCAGGCGCGCCGACGCCCATGCCGTCGTCAAACGTCCGGCCAGCATCATGAGCCAGAGCACGCTCGCCATAAGCTGGGAGAGGGAAGCGCTCAAAAGGCCCGTATCCACAAAATACGTGATCATCCAGCCGATCACGCCCTGCTCCGCGCACAGATAAAAGAACAGCGTAAGGGTGCAGAAATAAAACAGCGGTTCTCTCAAAAACCCGCCGCCGCGCGCTCCCGTTTCCGCCCCTTCCTTCTTTCCCTTCCCGGGCTCCTGCGGGATCAGGAAATATAGGATCCAGCTCAAAACGCCCATTCCGGCCATAAAATAGCAGGCGCAGATCCAGCCCGACGCATTCCCCTTCGTAAGCAGCGTCAAAAGGATCGGAAAGAGAAACGCCCCGATCGAGAACATCGCGTGAAGGCCGTTTAAAAATCCCGCCCGTCCCGGCGCTAGATTGTTGACCGTATAATTCCCAAAATTGCTCAATGCGCCCCTCGCTAGGCCCGTCATGAAAAACGCCGCCGCCACATACAGATCTCCCGGCCCGAAAACGATCAGCAGATACGACAGGCCGTAGAACGCGTTAAAGAGCAGAATGCTCTTTTTCGGCCCGATCGCGGCCGTCAGAGCGCCCGCGGCAAAGCCTGAGATCAGATTTCCCACCGAATGGAGGCTGACGATCATACCGGCGAACGCATAGTTAAGCCCTCTCGCCTCCCGTATAAACGGCAGAAGGGAACCGATCGACAGCGCCAGAAACCCGTTTAACATAAAGGTCAGATAGGTAAGGCACAGTTGCTTTTTCTCTTTTCCGGTCTTCAAACAGCTCATCTTTTTTCGGCTCCTTTTTTCTCTTTTATTTTGTCGTCTCCCGTATCCGCTCTATGATCTCTTCATATCCGCTGCAGTATTTCTCATAGACCGGCAGGGCCGCTTCTTGAAATTTCTTTTTTTCTTCCTCCGTCAGGAAGATTTCCTGCACCTGATTTTCCAGCGCCGTCTTTTTCGCCTGTTCCTCGTACTTTGTCCACAGCTCCCGCTCATACCGCGCCGATTCTACCGCGCATTCCCGCAGGATCCTCTTGTCGTCGTCGGAAAGCTGTTCCCACGTATGCCGCGCGCAGACCTGTATCTCGGGAATGCGGATATGCTCGTCTATCGTATAATATCTCGCCACCTCGTAGTGCTGCATCGCCACATAGGACGACCAGTTGTTCTCCGCGCCGTCCACCTGTCCGCGTTCCAGCGCCGCATAGACCTGATCGTAAGGGATCTGTATCGGCACGGCTCCCAACGCCCGGATCAGATCGGACATCATGTCGGACTCCTGCACGCGGATACGCAGCCCCCGCATATCCTCCAATTTCCTCACCGGAGCCGCAGACAGATAAAAATTCCTCGCGCCCGCGTCATACCACGACAGTCCGATCAGGTCGCAGCGCGCCGGATAGCTTAGAAAGCGGTCGCCGATCTCCCCGTCCAACACCTGCCACATATGCGTCGAATCCCGGTAGAGATACGGCATTTGCAAAACGCTCATTTCCGGCACGTACTCTACGAGCTGCGCGATGGAAAGCCTCGCGAAGTCGATCCCGCCGTACTGCATCTGCCGTATGACCTCGCTTTCCGACCCCATGACGCTTTCCGGCCGCACTAGGATACGGATACGCCCCTGCGTCCTCTCCTCCACCAGCTCCGCAAACCGCTCTCCGCCGAGCGTCGTAGGATAGTCCGCCGTCTGATTCTCCGCATAGGAAAAGATATACTCCGGCTGCCTCTCTCTCGGCCTGCCGTGCAGACACAGCGCGCCGCCTAATAAGACCGCGGCCCCCGCGCAGATAAAGAGCCAAATTTTCTTTTTGCCCCGATGTCCCCGTTCCATATCCGTCTCTTATCGTCCCTGCTTTTACCCTTAGACCGCCGCCGCCCTGCTCCGGTATTCGCTCGGCGTCAGCCCTGTCAGACGCTTGAATACCTTAGTAAAATAATTGGAATCCCGGTATCCCACCCTCACGCTGACGTCCTTGACGTTGACCGTGATATCCGCCAGCAGCACTTTCGCCTGCTCTACCCGAAATTCGGACAGATACATGATAAAATTCTTATCAAAATTCTGCTTAAAGAAGCGGCAGAAATAAGCGTCGGAATAGTTGAGCGCGCCCGCTACGTCCTGAAGGCAGATATCCTCCATATAATGCAGGCGGACATAATCCCGCACCTGCTGCGCCAGAAGCTGGCTCTTTAGGTTTTCCTGTCCTTCCGCCGCGCCGTCTGGTATGACAGGCGCTTCCTTCGCCTCGCTGCCCGCCGCGCCGTGGGCCTTCTTTGATACCCCGGGCGTCGTTTCGCTGTCCGCATGTCCGCCGCTTCCTACCTCCGCGATATGTACGGCTTCCTCCACGACCGCGATCAGCTCCTCCTTACTGCCCGGTTTTAACAGATAATCTAGCGCCCGCACCCTGAGCGCCCGTTTTGCAAAATCAAATTCGTCGTACGCCGTCAGAAAGATGATACTGCATACCGTATCCTCCCTGCGGATCGCCTCTGCCGCCTCCAGACCATTGATCCCCGGCATGGAGATATCCAATATGGCGATCTGGCATTTTTCCCGCAGAAAGACCTCGACCGCCTCGCGGCCGTTCTGCGCCTGCCAGATCTGCAGCGAATCTCCAAAATGCTGCCGCAGCGTTTTATCGACGACCATTCTCTCGATCGGTTCGTCGTCCGCGACCAAAATACGGTATCTGTTATCTTCCAACTTCTTCTCCTTTTTCATCCGGCAGCCGGATACGGATCGCCGTGCCGCGTCCCCGCCTGCTGTATACCCGCAGGCTCCCCGCGGGATACATGGCGTGGATACGCCTGTAAATATTGGACAATCCGATATTCGTCCGGTTCCCGTCCTCTTCCTGAAGCTGCCTGCGCAGCGTCCGCAGCCGCTCTTCGTCCATGCCCAGCCCGTCGTCCGCAACGTCGATACAGAGCATACCGCCCCGCTCCATGATACGGATCCGGATATCGCCCCCCTCTTCTTTGGGCGCAAGCCCGTGAATGATCGCGTTTTCGATCAGGGGCTGGAACGTAAAGGTCGGTATCATCATAAGCTCCGCGTCGATACGGCAGTCGATCTCACAGCGGATACGTCCGCCGAAACGCATTTCCTGAAGGAACATATAGTCCTTTATGACCTTCAGCTCCCGCGCCAGCGTCACCTTTTCCCCCGGCGTCTTTAAGTTATAGCGGAACAGCACGCTCAAAGCCTGTATCATCGCTTCCGTCGTCTGCGCGTTTTCCAGATTGGCCATACCGCCTATCACGTTCAGCGTATTGAAGAGAAAATGCGGATTGATCTGGCTCTTTAAAAGCTCCAGCTCCATCGCGTCCAAACGGGCCGCGATCCGCAGACGCTCTAACTCCTCCGCGTGGTAAAGATCCAGCGCCTTGCGCCTTTCCTCCAATGCCATGATATATTCGCCCGTCGCGTACTTCATCTTATTAAACGCGTGTACGAGATCGCCCAGCTCATCCTCGCTCTGCATTTTCACGTCTTCGATATAAAAATCATTTTCCGTGATCCTGCGGGAAGCCTCCGCCAGCTCCATGACAGGCTCCACGATCGTCCGGCTCATCACGCCCGAAAGCTTCAGGATACTGACAAAGAAGATCATCTCCGCCAAAATAACGAGCAGCGGCACGAGAATGATCGTCCGCACCCGTTCCGAATACAGCCTTACACTGTGCTCCAGCGTATCCTGCATCAGCAGCTCGGCGTAGCTTTGCAGATATTTCTGCATATCGTACACCTCGTACAGCCTGCCGATATAGTCCGCCGCTTCGCTCTGCTCATACAGCACGCGGTCCCGCCTCTCGCAGTATACCTCGTACAGATTGCGGATCGACCACGTCCGCGCATAGCGCTCCTCCCCGATACTCCTATAATCGGAAGGGAGCTGCCCGATGAGCCGTTTCGTCTGCAGCGCCGCCTCTTTCAGCTTTTCATACAGTCCCGCGTCTCTCGTCCTGATATACTGTTCAAACAGATCCGTTTCGCTTTCCACGCTGCGCACGATATCGCTCGTCAGCGAATTATTTTTCAGGATCACGGAAAAATCCAGCAAAGAGGCTTTGATACTCCACACCGCCAGCACAATGGACAAAACAATGATACAGAGCACGGCGTTCGTAAACAACGCGATCTTCTTTTTGATCTTTAAGGAACGCCAGATATCTGCCAGACGCCGTTTCATCCTATTTCCCTTTCATCTTTCCTCTTGGCGTTTCTCGTTTAAAACAACGGGCAGCCGCGCCGCGGACTGCCCATATCTTTTCTTTCCGATCCTTATTGCGAAAGGCGCGGGATCACGCCCGCTTTTCCTCTGCGGCAACATGCGCTCTTACGTCCTCATAAAACCGCTTTTTGTCCTTCCCCAAGACACGATTCGTCAGCATATAGCCGCTCCCCGCCCCGATCAAAAGGATCACCATATTCGGCGCTTTGGTCACTCTGCGTACCTGCGCCCAGCGTATCAGCTCGCGCCTGCCGTTAAATTCCACATGGATCCCATCCTCCATAAAGGTAAGATCCGCTCCCTGCGGGGCGGCCGCCGCCCGGGCCCTCGCCGCCAGATACACGCAGACGGGCTGCAGCACCGGAATGACAAGGCATAAAAGCAGCAGCGCCGCCTGCATGACGTCTCCCGCCTGATCCCAGAAACGCAGCGTCAGCGCGATCATGGAAACGCCGAAGACGAGATTGCACACCCCCACCATGGAATGATACGTATGATACATGGAAAGCAGCCAAAGGTCGATCGCCCTTATCCTGCACTGATACCGGTAGTTCATACTGCGCAGCCTTTCCGCTTAAGAGAGCAGATTCGGGAGGAACATGCTGATCTCGGGAATAAAGGTCAATAACAGCAGTACCAAGATCATGCACAGATAGAAGGGCAGCGTCGCCTTGACGACCCGTTCCATCTTGACATTCCCGACCGCGGAACCGATAAAGAGCACTGCGCCTACCGGCGGCGTCAGCAGCCCGATACCGCAGTTTAGTATCATCATGACCCCAAACTGGATCGGATTGATCCCGATCGAGGTCGCGATCGGCAGGAGGATCGGCGTAGCGATCAGAATGATCGGCGCCATATCCATGATACAGCCCAGCACCAGCAGGATCAAATTCAAAAGCAGCGCGATCAGGATCGGATTATCAGTCAATCCGATGATCGCGTTCGCCGCCAAACTCGGCACATGGAGCGTCGTCAGGCAGTAGCCGAAAATGCTGGAGGTCGATATCAGGATCAGGACGATGGACAGCGTATCTACGCAGTTTTCCAGCACCTTCCATACGCCCTTCCAGTCAAGCCCTTTATAGATAAATACGCTCACGATCAGACTGTAGATGACCGCGACCGCGGCGGACTCCGTCGCCGTGAACCAGCCGGACACCACGCCGACCACCACGATAATGACCGCGGCCAGCGCCCAGAAGGAACGGACGAACTGTTTCCCTAAATTCTTTAAGTTGAATTTATCTCCCTTCGGATAATTCCTGCGCTTGGAGATGATATAGGAGCCAACCATCAGCGAGACCGCCAGCAGAGCGCCCGGGATATAGCCCGCTAAGAATAAGCTGCCCACCGAAATGCCGCCCGCGGACATCGCATAGATCACCATATTGTGGCTCGGCGGGACCAAAAGCCCCTCGCAGGAGGAGGTGATCGTTACCGCCGTAGAAAAATCGTCGTCATATCCCTGATCCACCATCATCGGGATCAGGATGCTTCCCAGAGACGCCGTATCCGCCGAAGCCGAACCGGAGATCCCGCCGAAGAAATAGGAGGCCACGATATTGACCATCGCCATGCCGCCTGTCATCCAGCCCACGAAAGCATTCGCCAGATCGATCAGCTTCTCCGATATCCCGCCGCTGCCCATCAGACAGCCCATCGTGATAAAGAACGGCACGGCCATCAGGCTGAAAGAGCTGATCCCCTTTACCATCTGCTGACAGATCGTCGTCAGCGGGAGTCCCTGATACAGCAGGCAGAACAGGGAAGACAGCGCGACCGCATACGCCACGGGAAAGCGCAGAAAGATCATAATCATAAAGCTGACCAGCAATACCAAGATCGCCGCAGTCTGTGCACTCATACCTCTTCCTCCCTTCCGCAGATCCTCTTAATGTGCCGGTAGATCGTTTCCAACTCAAAGACTACCATCGCAACCCCCGCCACCGGCACCGGGAAATACATCCAAAAGCGGGAGAGCCACGGCATACTGACGTAGCTGCCCTTCGCCCCCAGACCGGACGCGTACTGCCAGCCTACGACGATCATCACCAGCGCTAGGATCAGCACGCAGATATCCGCCAGCAGATCCAAAAAGATAAGAAGGCCCTTAGGCAGATAACGGTCAAACGCCGTCATACGGATATGCGCCCCCCTGCGGATCGCCAGCGCCGCCGCCAGCACAGCCATATAGGACATGCAGGTCAGCACGACCTCTTCGCTCCACGCCGGGTCGGGAATAAACGGGACATATCTGCCGAGCACGCTCATGGTCGTGATCAGGATATCCACGACCAGAAGTATTTTGCATACGAACAATACAATCTTATACGTCACATCAAACGCCGGTTTTATCTTGTCTACAGCGTCAAAAAAACCTGACATGAGTTTCCTCCTTTCCCCCATTTATCGGCTTTTTCCGATACAAACTGACAGAAGCGCAAAGGCATTGCAGCCAATGCGCTCCTGTACGCAGTTTTTCTTATTTCGCAAGATCAAGGATCTTCTGATACAGCTCTTCCTGTCCTTTGATGTTTTCGTCAATAACGCCCTTTACCGCATCCTGCCACGGCTTCATGTCCGTTACCTCTACTACGTTGATGCCTTCCGCCTTCAGCTCTTCCAGCACCTCGTTTTCCGCCTCTTCAGAGATCTGGCGATCCAGCTCGGAAGCGTATTTCCCTGCTTCCATCAGGATATTCTGCTGCTCTTCCGTCAGGGAATCCCACGCCTCGTCCGTGATGATGACCTGTACCGCGCCCAGCGTATGCGCGTCAAGGATCAGGTTCGGAGCGACCTCTTGGAACGCGTTGGACTTATAGTTCGCGATCGGCTGCTCCGCGCCGTCCACAACGCCCGTCTGCAGTGCGGAATATAATTCGTTAAACGATACGACTGTCGGGGAAGCGCCCAGAGATTCTACCAGACCGTTCATGACCGGGTCGTTGGAAACGCGCAGCTTCATGCCCGCCAGATCCTCCATGCCGGAGATGTCTTTGGTCGTGAAGAAATGACGGAAGCCTTCCTCGCCATAGAATAAGCCTCTTACGCCGCTGCCGTTCTCATGGGGCTCGAGCAGGAACTCGTCCGCCAGATCGGAATCCGCGAACGCCCAGAAATGCTCACGGTTTACAAACGTATACGGCAGGGAGAGCAACATGGACTTCTCTCCGCCATAGCTTGTCAGCGCAAATGCAGAGATACGGGACATATCAATCGTGCCGCCGCCGCCCAGCATGGTGTCCAGAACGTCGTTTTCCGCTCCGAGCACGCCGCTCGCTTGGATATCAATATACATCTTGCCGCCGGACAGCTCCGATACCTTATCAGCGAACGCGGTCGCCATCTGTCCTACGATCGTATCGAGCGGGTTTACTTCCGCGTATACCAGCGTAACCTCCGGCTCCGCCGCAGGAGTTTCCGTGCCAGCCGCCTCTTCAGTCTCCTGCGCCGCGGGAGCTTCCGCCTCTGCCGGAGCCTCCTGTGCCGCCGGAGCTTCCGTTGCAGGAGCCTGCGCGGGCGCCTGCAGACCGCAGGCCGTTACGGATGCTACCATCGTCAGGCCAAGCAATACAGACAATACCTTCTTCTTCATATATATTCCTCCTTGTTATTCTTGGAAATCCCTGTGATTTCCCTCTTAACATTCATTATAAGAGAAAAAATATACAAAACAAATAGAATTATTTTTACATTTCCAGTAAATTTTTTACGATCCTGCCCGCACGCAGGCGCGGGAAAGCGGCGGCTCTTTTATTTCTGGAGCAGATGTACGGCGAATCCGGCAATCTCTTCCTTTAGATAGACCGCCGTCATCCGATTCTCCTTATATTTTGCCGTTTCCATATCCACCGCAATGCCGAGCGCATCCAGATAGTTCACCGCCCGCTCCATGTTGTTCGTCCCGATCGCGATATGCCCCTTTGCGCCGAGGTAGGGCGTTTTCATCGCCTCGATATAGCTGCCCGCGAAGATCGAGCTGTTGCCCGGCTTCTTGACAAAGCCAAACGCCTTTTCAAAGATATCCACGGTCTTATCGGCCTCCTCCTCGCTCTCGCAGTTGATGCCGATGTGCTTTAGCTCAAACCCCATCACCGTCATCACGGCCTGCCGCGTCAGCTCCGCGATCTTATCGTACTCTTTATTTTTTACCAGCTCGCCGCTGACCATCCAGCTCCCGCCGCAGGCGAGGATCTTAGGAAACGCGAGATACTCCCCGATGTTCTTTTCGTTAATGCCGCCGGTAGGCATAAATTTTACGTTTCCATACGGCGCGGCCATCGCTTTGATCGCCTTTAAGCCCCCGGAAGCCTCTGCCGGGAAGAATTTCACGACGTCAAGCCCCATTTCCAGAGCCCCCTCGATCGCGGAGGGATTGTTGCAGCCGGGCGTGATCAGCACGCCCTTCTCCTGACAATAGCTTACGATCTTGGGATTAAAGCCCGGGCTTACGATAAATTCCGCCCCCGCCTCCACGGCGCGGTCTACCTGATCGGTGGTCAGCACCGTGCCCGCCCCGATGAGCATATGCGGAAATTTCTCTTTCATGATACGGATCGACTCCTGCGCCGCATCCGTGCGGAACGTCACCTCTGCCACCGGGAGCCCGCCCTCGCACAGCGCTTTCGCGACAGGCTCCGCCTCCTCTACATGGTTTAACACCACGACGGGTACGATCCCCAATTTCTGAATCTTTTCCAATACTGCGTTCATTCTGATCCTCTCCTTTTCTTAACGGCGCTATAACAGCTGCGTATTGTCGATATTGTCCATATCGTCGAAATCCTGATTTTCTCCCGCCATTCCCCAGATAAAGGTATAGGCGCGGCTCCCGCAGCCGCAGTGGATCGACCAGCTCGGCGAGATCACGGCCTCCTCATTGCGCACCACGATATGTCTCGTTTCGTTCGGTTCGCCCATATAATGCATGACAAAATCCTCTTTGGGCAGATCAAAATAGAGATAGACCTCCATGCGTCTGTCATGCGTATGGCAGGGCATACTGTTCCACACGCTGCCCGGCTCTAAGCGGGTCATTCCCATAACGAGCTGGCAGCTCTCGACCTGTCCCGGCAGGATATATTTGCAGATCGTCCGGCGGTTGGAGCTCTCTAGGGAGCCCAGCGCCACCTTATTTTCCGCCTTTACGATCACTACGCCGTCCTCTGCCTCGCCCTCCGGCTTTATCAGTACGGTCGGGCAGCTTCTATGCGCGGGCGTGCTGTTTAGATAGAACTTGGCGGGCGTCCCCGCGTCCCTGCTCTCCAGCGTGATCTCCCTGCTGCCCATGCCGATATACATGCCTTCCCTGTGCGCGACCGGATACGCTTTCCCGTCTACCGTCACGATCCCGTCGCCGCCGATATTGATAAGCCCCAGCTCCCGTCTTTCCAGAAAATATGCCGCGCGCAGCTCTTCCCCCGCCGTCAGCGCAAGCGGCTCCCCCGTCGGGACCGCGCCGCCGATCATGATCCGGTCGATATGGCTGTAAACGAATTGGATCCTGCCCGCCGTAAACAGATCCTGAACCAAAAATTCCTTCCTCAAACGTTCCGTCGTATAATGCATGACATCTGCGGGCGATGCCGCTGTCCGAATTTCCATATGCTTCCTTCTCCTTTCGTTTTCTGATCCGGGTTTCTCCCTTTTGCTTTTCCGTCCCGCCGCAGGGCGGGGCGGGCGTCCTTCGCCGCTTCTACGGATTTACGATATTCCTGTCCGTCCCCTGCAGCCACGCCTTAATATTTTCCAGCACCTCTGCCACGATCCTTGTCCTAGCCTCGATCGACGCCCACGCCAGATGCGGCGTGATCAGCAGCCTGTCGCTATCCTTGATCCGTCCCAGCAGATTATCCGAGGCGATCGGCTCCTTCTCTAAGACGTCGAGGCCCGCCGCCGCGATCTCCCGATTCTGGAGCGCCCAATACAGATCGGCGTTGTCGATCACCGCGCCGCGCGCTACGTTCAGAAGGATCGCCGTCCTTTTCATCTTCTGCAGAGCCGCCTTATCGATCAGCCCTTTCGTCCTCTCGCTCAGCGGACAGTGCAGGGAAAGGATATCCGATCTGGCAAGCAGCTCGTCTAACTCCACGCGCTCATATTCCGTACACGAGCTCTTCCCCGACGCGGAATAAAAGATCACCTTACAGCCGAACGCCTGCGCGATACCGGCGACCCTTCTCCCGATATGTCCCATTCCTACGATCCCCCACGTCTTGCCCGCGAGCTCCACGAACGGCAGGTCAAAATTGGAAAACCGGTCCTGCGCCCCGTATTCGCCGCTTTTCACATAATCGTCGTAATGCCGCAGGTGCTCCAGCAGATAAAACAGCATGGCAAACGTATGCTGGCTGACCGCGTCGGTGCAGTAATCCACTACATTGGCGACCTTAATGCCGCGGCTCTTGCAGTATTCCAGATCGACGCAGTCATACCCTGTGGAAAATAAGCAGATCAGCTTTAGGCGTTTCGCGTCCCTGAGGGTGTTCTCATTCATCGGCGCTTTGTTTCCGATCACGATATCCGCGTCCGCGACCCGCTCCGCGACCTGATGTTCCACGGTATTGGCGTACAGCTTCACATCGCCCAGCTTTTCATAGCAGCTCACGTCGATATCCGTCCCTACGCTGTTTCTCTCCAGTATCACAATATTCATGGCCTATCCCCCTGCCCGACGCCTCTTATAATCTCTTTAGCAGCTCTTCTCTCTGCGCCTCATAGCCCGGCTTTCCTAGCAGGGCGAACATATTCTTTTTATAGCTCTCCACGCCCGGCTGGTTGAACGGGTTCACGCCTAAGAGATAGCCGCTCACGCCGCAGGCAAATTCAAAGAAATAGAAAAGCTGTCCTAAATAATATTCCTCAGCCTTCGGCACATGGATCAGCAGATTGGGCACCTGTCCGTCCGTATGCGCCAGGATCGTACCGTTCATCGCGCTCTTATTCACAAAATCCACCGTTTTGCCCGCCAGATAATTCAATCCGTCCAGATCGACCGGCTCTTCCCCGATCACGATCTCTTCCTGCGGCGTCTCCAGATCGATGACCGTCTCAAACAGGATCCTCGCGCCGTCCTGTATGAACTGTCCCATCGAGTGCAGGTCGGTCGTTAAGTCCACGCTCGCCGGGAAAATGCCCTTTTGATCCTTCCCCTCGCTCTCTCCGTAAAGCTGCTTCCACCACTCGGATACATAGTGGACTCTGGGCTCATAATTGGCGAGGATCTCGATCGCTTTCCCTTTCCTGAGCAGGATATTCCTAATTGCCGCATACTGCAGCGCGTCGTTCTTCTCAAAATCCGACTCGATCGCCAGCTTTCTTCCCGCCTGCGCACCTTCCATCAGACGGTCGATATCCGCGCCGCTGACCGCGATCGGCAGAAGCCCGACCGCCGTGAGCACCGAAAAACGCCCTCCCACGTCGTCCGGCACGACAAAGCTCTCGTAGCCTTCCTCCGTCGCCAGCCGCTTTAAGGAGCCCTTCGCCTTATCCGTGGTCGCATAGATACGCTTTGCGGCCCCATCCTTGCCGTATTTCTTTTCCATCATCTCTTTCAGTACGCGGAACGCGATCGCCGGCTCCGTCGTCGTGCCGGATTTGGAGATCATATTGATCGAAAAATCCCGGTCCCCGATCACGTCCGTAAGCTGTTTCAGATAGGTGGAGCTGATGGAATTGCCGACAAAATAGATCTCCGGCGTCTTACGGATCTTCTTGTCCACCATATTATAAAAGCTGTGCCTTAAAAATTCGATGGCCGCCCGCGCGCCGAGATAAGAGCCGCCGATCCCGATCACGAGCAGCACCTCGGAATCGCCCTGTATCTTTTTCGCCGCCTTTTTGATCCGTTCAAACTCTTCCTTGTCATAATCCTGCGGAAGATCGATCCAGCCGAGGAAATCATTGCCCGCCCCGCTTCTCGAAAGCAGAAGCTCTCTGGCGTCTAACGCCAGCTTCTTCATCAGTTCCACTTCATTGCCGCTGATAAACGGCGCGGCCTTCGAATAGTCAAAGCTTACCTTTTCACTCATTTTCCTTACTCCTTTTCCTGTATTTTTCACGATCCGGTATGGTTCTCCTACGGCCTAAGTATAGCAAAGCCCTTCCCTTTTTTCAAGGCATGTCCGGCCCGCTACGCCAGAAATTCCCGCAGCAGCTCCTCCAGCTCCTCCTGCTCGTTCTCCGTCTTTCGCTCATAGCCCCTGCGCGCCTGCGTATCTTCGGCGGGCTCCGCCGCCGGAACGCTTTCCCTCTGCGCCTCTTTTCCCGCCTCCCTTTTTCGGATAAAGGGGCGCATTTCCTCTTCCTCCGCCACATGCAGGTGTTTGACATGGTGGTTTTCCAGATAATCGATCAGGTTCGTCCGTATCATTTCCCGTCTCGCCTTTGCGTCCACCAGAGAAGAAACGGAAAAGTATACATATAATCCAAAAAAACTGACTATATAATAGGGTAGGAGGTCTTTCAGCGTCCCTCCGTTTATAATATCCCGACAGACGCCGATCCCGGCGGAAAAGACCGCCAGCAGAACGAGCTGGCCCGACATATGCGCCAGATTCGTCAGGGAAATCCCCGCGAAGCGAAACTGATTCATGAACTTATCCACAAACGCGGATATGTTGACGTTCCCGCCGTTAAGCTCATAGCAGTTTGTAAATTTCAGTTTGCACTGCTTTAACAGCCGATTCTCCGTTACCGCCATATGATCCGTCTCCCGCAGGATCCGCTGATACGCCGCGCCGATCGCGATCTGGCAGAGGATCCCCAGCGCCAGCAGTACGAAAACGATCCCCATAAAGTAATGATTCCGTAAAAATTCCGCAAGCATACCGACACCTCCCTGTTTTTTCCATTATAGCATTCCGCCTCTCGTTGCGGTTCATAAATCGTTTCACATATTTCGGCAAATTTTACGGAAACTCTGGAAAGAAAAAAAAAACTTTGCTATAATATCACCGATTCTTTTACGGTTCCAAACGGTTTGGAGGTTTTCCAGATGGCAAAAAACATCGTTTTGACCGGCGGAGGCACCGCGGGGCACGTTACGCCCAATATCGCCCTTCTTCCCGCGCTTTCAGAGGCCGGTTATCAGGTTCATTATATCGGTTCCCATAACGGGATCGAAAAGAGATTGATCGAAGATTACGGGATCCCCTACTATGGGATCTCCACGGGAAAGCTGCGCCGGTATTTCGCGCTTCAGAATTTTACCGACCCGTTCCGTGTCGTAAAAGGGTACTATGAGGCGAGAAAAATCTTAAAGCAGCTCCGTCCGGCTATCCTGTTTTCAAAGGGCGGCTTCGTCTCCGTACCGGTCGTGCAGGCCGCGCATTCTCTCGGTATCCCGTATCTTATCCATGAATCCGACATGACCCCGGGTCTGGCGAATAAGCTGTGTATGCGCTCGGCCAGCAAAATCTGCTGCAATTTCCCCGAGACCGTACAAATGCTGCCAACGGGAAAGGCCGTCTACACCGGCTCCCCGATACGCGCCGAGCTCTATCAGGGCAACCGTATCGCCGCTTTGGATCTGTGCGGCTTTACCGCGAACAAGCCCGTTATCATGGTCATCGGCGGCAGTCTCGGGGCCGCTTCCATCAACAAAACGGTACGGGAGGCGCTGCCGGAGCTCTTAAAGGATTTTCAGGTCGTTCATATCTGCGGGAAAGAAAAGGTCGATAATCTCATGCTGGATATAGACGGCTATAAGCAGTTTGAATATGTAAAATCAGAGCTGAAAGACCTGTTCGCGCTGGCGGATATCGTCATATCGCGCGCCGGCGCCAATGCGATATGCGAGCTGCTGGCCCTGAAAAAGC
>CANQTG010000012.1 GCA_947626715.1 uncultured Lachnospiraceae bacterium
AAAAGCGACTAAAAGAAAACCCCACCCCTCAAGAGTGAGGGGCAGGGGAGTTGAATAGGCGAAGCCTATTTTTTATGGGATTCTTTTCAAGCAAGGAGGAAGCGGAATGTACCAAAAGGTATCGACAGACCTGAATTTTGTAGACAGGGAAAAGGAAGTAGAAAAATTCTGGCGCGAAAATGACATTTTCAAAAAGAGTATGGAAAACCGCAGGGAGGGAGAGACCTATACCTTTTACGACGGCCCGCCGACGGCGAACGGAAAGCCGCATATCGGGCATGTGCTGACGCGCGTTATCAAAGACATGATCCCCAGATACAGGACCATGAAGGGCTGCATGGTCCCGAGAAAGGCGGGCTGGGATACGCACGGGCTCCCAGTGGAGCTGGAGGTGGAAAAGGAGCTCGGATTGGACGGAAAGGAACAGATCGAAGAATACGGCCTCGCCCCCTTCATAACGAAATGCAAGGAGAGCGTCTGGAAATATAAGGAAATGTGGGAGGATTTTTCCGGCACAGTGGGATTCTGGGCGGATATGGACGATCCTTACGTTACCTATCACGACGATTATATTGAATCCGAGTGGTGGGCGCTCAAAGAAATATGGAAGAAGGGTCTTTTGTATAAGGGCTTTAAGATCGTGCCCTACTGCCCGCGCTGCGGGACGCCGCTTTCCTCCCATGAGGTGGCGCAGGGCTATAAGTCGGTCAAGGAACGCTCTGCGGTCGTGCGCTTCCGGGTAAAGTCGGAGGACGCTTGGTTTCTGGCGTGGACGACGACGCCGTGGACGCTGCCGTCTAACGTGGGCCTGTGCGTGAATCCCGACGAAAGCTATGTAAAGGTAAAGGCGGCCGACGGCTATACCTATTATATGGCGGAGGCGCTGTTGGATAAGGTGCTGGGAAAGCTTGGCGGCGATGAGGAAAAGGCCGCTTACGAGGTGCTGGAGCGGTTTTCCGGGAAGGATCTGGAATATAAGGAATATGAGCCGCTTTTTGAATGCGCGGGAGAGGCCGCGAAAAAGCAGAATAAGAAGGGGCATTTTGTCACCTGCGACCGCTATGTCACGATGACGGACGGCACGGGTATCGTGCATATCGCGCCCGCCTTTGGCGAGGACGACGCGCAGGTGGGGAGGAAGTATGATCTCCCGTTCGTGCAGTTCGTGGACGGAAAGGGCAATATGACGGCGGAAACGCCGTATGCGGGGAAATTTGTCAAGGATGCCGACGCCGATATTTTAAGGGATCTGGATAAAGCGGGGAAGCTCTTTGACGCGCCGAAATTTGAACACGACTATCCGTTCTGCTGGCGCTGCGATACGCCGCTGATCTATTACGCGAGGGAATCTTGGTTTATCCGAATGACGGCGGTCAAGGACGATCTGATCCGCAACAACAATACGATCAACTGGATCCCGGAGTCGATCGGGAAGGGGCGCTTTGGCGACTGGCTGGAAAATATTCAGGACTGGGGGATCTCCCGAAACCGTTACTGGGGCACGCCGTTAAACGTATGGGAATGCGGCTGCGGCTATATGGAGGCGATCGGCAGCCGCAGGGAGCTGGAGGAGAAAAGCGGCGATCCTAAGGCGCGGACCGTCGAGCTGCACAGGCCGTATATCGACGAGATCGTATGTAAATGTCCGAAATGCGGCGGCCAGATGCGCCGCGTGCCGGAGGTGATCGACTGCTGGTTTGATTCGGGGGCCATGCCCTTTGCGCAGCACCATTATCCGTTTGAAAATCAAGAACTGTTTCAGCGGCAGTTCCCCGCGCAGTTCATCTCGGAGGCGGTGGACCAGACGAGAGGGTGGTTTTATTCCCTGCTCGCGGAATCGACGCTGCTCTTTAACAAAGCGCCCTATGAAAACGTGATCGTGCTCGGGCATGTTCAGGACGAGAACGGGCAGAAGATGAGCAAGTCGAAGGGCAACGCGGTCGATCCGTTCGATGCGCTCGCCCAGTACGGCGCAGACGCGATCCGCTGGTATTTCTATATCAATTCCGCTCCGTGGCTGCCGAACCGTTTTCATGGGAAAGCGGTAATGGAGGGACAGCGCAAATTTATGGGAACGCTGTGGAACACCTATGCTTTCTTTGTGCTGTATGCGAACATCGACGGCTTTGACGCGACAAAGCACCGTCTGGAATACGATAAACTGTCCGTTATGGATAAATGGCTGCTCTCAAGGCTGAATACCGTGGTCGGGGAGGTGGACCGCGATCTGGACGCTTACCGGATCCCGGAGGCGGCAAGGACCCTTCAGGATTTTGTAGACGAGATGAGCAACTGGTATGTCAGACGCGGCAGAGAGCGTTTCTGGGGAAAGGGCATGGAGCAGGATAAAATCAACGCCTATATGACCTTATATACCGCGCTCGTTACCATAGCGAAAGCGGCCGCGCCCATGATTCCGTTCATGACGGAGCAGATCTATCAGAATCTGGTCAGGAGCATTGACACATCGGCGCCGGAGAGCGTCCATCTGTGCGATTTCCCGTCTGTAAAGGAAGAGATGATCGATAAAAAGCTGGAGGAAGATATGGAGGCGGTCTTGGAGACGGTCGTTTTGGGACGCGCCGCGCGGAATGCGGGCAGTATCAAAAACCGCCAGCCGATCGGCCGTATGTACGTAAGGGCGCAGGAGGAGCTTTCGGATTTCTATCGTCAGATCATCGCGGATGAGCTGAATGTGAAGCAGGTTATCTATACGCAGGACGTCAGGGACTTTACCTCCTATACGTTCAAGCCGCAGCTCAAGACGCTCGGCAGGCGTTTTGGCAGACAGTTAAACGCTTTGAAGGAGCTGCTGGCAGAGCTTGACGGCAACGCGGCGATGGATGAGCTGAACGAAAAAGGGACGCTTACCATAACGCTGGACGGGAAAGAGGAGATCTTGGAAAAAGAGGATCTTCTTATTGACGCGGCGCAGGTGGAGGGCTTTATATCGGAAAGCTACGGCGGTATCACGGTGGTGCTCGATACCAACCTCACGCCGGAGCTGATCGAGGAGGGCTTTGTCTATGAAGTGATCAGCAAGCTGCAGACCATGCGCAAGGAGGCCGGGTATGAGGTCATGGATCATATTACGGCAGCCGTGCAGGAAAATGAACGGATCGCCGAGATCGTTAAGAAAAACGAGGCTGCTATCTCGGATAAGGTGCTGGCGGACGAGATCAAATATGACACGCCCGTCGCAAATATGAAGGAATGGAACCTAAACGGCGAGACTGTGATGATAGGTGTGGAAAAACGACACCCCATGTGATATAATGTTCACGCAGGCCATGAGCCGTGCGGAAACAGAGTACGTCAAACCGGCTGCTTGCAGGCCGGTTTGACGGGCGCTGTTTCCATAGGGCGAAGCCCGTGAGCGCTATGCCGCCTGCGGCATAGCGCGTGCACGGCGAATGTAAGACGGCGCGAACGCGAACCTGCGGCCTTGTACGTGCGGCATATTGCGAGCCCGCGGCCTTGTACGTGCGGCATACCGCGTGCACGGCGAATGTAAGACGGCGCGAACGCGAACCTGCGGCTTTGTACGTGCGGCATATCGCGAGCCCGCGACCTTGTGCCCGTGGCATATCGCGCGCACGCCTGCAGTAGTATGGAAACAGAAGAACAGAAAAAGGAGACAGACAATGATGAAGAAACCGGTTAAGAAACCTTCTTTTGATACGGAATTGTTTAAGCGCAGCGTATTATACAATATTAAGACGCTGTATCGCAAGACGCTTGAGGAAGCGACTCCGCAGCAGATCTTTCAGGCGGTTTCCTATGCGATCAAGGACGCGGTCGTAGACTGCTGGATGGACAGCCAGAAGGAATATGAGAAAAAGGACGTCAAGATCGTATATTATATGTCTATGGAATTTTTGATGGGCAGGGCGCTCGGCAACAATATGATCAATCTTCAGGCCTATGACGAGGCGAAAAAGGCGCTGCAGGAGCTGGGCGTAGATATCAATCTGATCGAGGATCAGGAGCCCGACGCGGCGCTCGGCAACGGCGGTCTGGGCCGTCTGGCGGCATGTTTTCTGGATTCGTTAGCGACGCTGGGCTATGCGGCATACGGCTGCGGCATCCGTTACCGCTACGGAATGTTCAAGCAGGAGATCAGGGACGGCTATCAGGTCGAGGTGCCGGATAACTGGCTGGTGGACGGTAATCCCTTTGAGCTGCGCCGCCCGGAATACGCAAAGGAAGTAAAATTCGGCGGTTATGTTACGGTACATACGGACGAAAAGGGACGTCAGCATTTCCGTCAGGAAGGGTATCAGTCCGTACAGGCGATCCCCTATGACCTGCCGGTGATCGGCTATGGCAACGGTATCGTGAATACGCTGCGTATCTGGGACGCCCAGCCGATCGAGTGCTTTAAGCTGGATTCCTTTGACAAGGGCGATTATCAGAAGGCGGTGGAGCAGGAAAATCTGGCCAGAAATATCGTCGAGGTGCTCTATCCCAACGATAACCATTACGCCGGCAAGGAGCTGCGCTTAAAGCAGCAGTATTTCTTCATTTCCGCTTCCGTGCAGGCGGCTGTGGCGCGATATATGAGGGGCCACGCCGACGTGCGTAAATTTTATGAAAAAGCGGTGTTCCAGCTCAACGATACCCATCCTACGGTGGCGGTAGCGGAGCTGATGCGTGTGCTTATGGACGAATATTATCTGACGTGGGACGAAGCGTGGGAAGTGACGACAAAGACCTGCGCCTATACCAATCATACGATCATGGCCGAAGCGCTGGAGAAATGGCCGATCGAGCTGTTTTCCAGACTTCTGCCCCGTATCTACCAGATCATTGAAGAGATCAACCGCAGATTCGTACTGGAGATTCAGAAACGCTACCCGAACGATCAGAATAAGATCGCCAAAATGGCGATCATCTATGACGGACAGGTGAAAATGGCGCATTTGGCGATCGTGGCGGGCTTTTCGGTCAACGGCGTGGCAAGGCTGCACACGGAGATCTTAAAGAAGCAGGAGCTGCGCGACTTTTATGAGATGATGCCCGAGAAGTTCAACAATAAGACGAACGGTATCACGCAGAGACGTTTCCTCCTGCACGGCAATCCGCTGCTCGCAAAATGGGTGACGGAAAAGATCGGGGACGATTGGATCACCGATCTGCCCAAGATCAGCAAGCTGGCGCTGTATGCGGACGATAAGAAATCGCAGCACGAGTTTATGAATATCAAATACCGCAATAAGGTCCGGCTGGCGGGCTATATCCGCGAGCATAACGGCATAGAGGTGGATCCGAGGTCCATCTTCGACGTGCAGGTCAAGCGTCTGCACGAATATAAGAGACAGTTGCTCAATATCCTTCACGTGATGTATCTGTATAACCAGTTAAAGGATAATCCCGAGATGGAGTTCTATCCCAGAACCTTTATCTTTGGCGCAAAAGCGGCCGCGGGCTATCAGAACGCGAAGCTGACGATCAAGCTGATCAATTCCGTGGCGGATGTGGTGAATAACGATCCCGATATCAAGGGACGCATTAAGGTCGTCTTTATTGAGAATTACAGGGTTTCCAACGCGGAATGGATCTTTGCGGCGGCGGATGTGTCCGAGCAGATCTCCACGGCGAGCAAGGAGGCGTCCGGTACGGGCAATATGAAATTTATGCTAAACGGCGCGCTGACTTTAGGTACGATGGACGGCGCAAACGTGGAGATCGTGGAAGAGGTCGGGGAGGAAAACGCTTTTATCTTCGGCCTGAGCTCCGACGAGGTCATTCAGTACGAAAATTACGGCGGGTACGATCCGATGGAGATCTTCAACAATGATCCCGATGTGCGCAGAGTCCTGATGCAGCTCATCAACGGCGCTTTTGCGCCGGAGAATCCCGAATTGTTCAGAACCTTATACAATTCGCTGTTAAATACGCTGAGCACCGCGAAGGCGGACACCTATTTTATCTTGAAAGACTTTCGCTCCTATGCGGAGGCGCAGAAAAGGGTGGAGAAGGCGTACCGCGACGAAGCGGGCTGGGCAAAGAGCGCGATCTTAAACGTAGCGTGTTCCGGCAAGTTCACATCGGACCGCACGATCCAAGAGTATGTCGATGAGATCTGGCACTTAGATAAGGTCGTTTTATAAGGAGGCTGAACGATGATACATTTATCCAAAGGCGGCGCTTATCTGGTAAACGGGACGCAGATCGTAGAGGACGGCCCGAAGGCGGCGGAGGAGCTAAAAGCCCTGTGCGGGAAAGAGGTGAGCCGCAGCGAGGCCATTCAGCAGACGATCAGCTACGGGATCTTGGAATCGCACAATACGTCGGATAATATGGAGAAGCTCAAAATACGGTTTGACAAGCTGACTTCCCACGACATCACCTTTGTGGGGATCATTCAGACGGCAAGGGCGTCGGGGCTGGAACGCTTCCCAATGCCCTATGTGCTGACAAACTGCCACAATTCGCTCTGCGCGGTGGGCGGCACGATCAATGAGGACGACCATATGTTCGGCCTATCGTGCGCTAAGCGCTACGGCGGCGTTTACGTGCCGCCCCATCAGGCCGTGATCCATCAGTACGCCAGAGAAATGCTGGCCGGAGGCGGCAGGATGATCTTAGGCTCCGACAGCCATACGCGCTATGGCGCGTTAGGCACAATGGCGATGGGCGAGGGCGGGCCGGAGCTCGTAAAGCAGCTTTTGAACCAGACCTACGACATCAATCGTCCCGAGGTCGTAGCGGTCTATCTGACCGGCGAGCCCGGACATGGCGTGGGGCCGCAGGACGTGGCGCTGTCCATTATCGGGGCGGTGTTTGACTGCGGCTATGTCAACAATAAGGTCATGGAGTTCGTAGGGCCGGGCGTCCATAAGCTGAGCGCGGATTTCCGCATTGGCGTTGACGTGATGACGACGGAAACGACATGCCTATCGTCTATCTGGGAGACGGACGATACGATCCGTGAATTTTATGAGATACACGGAAGGAAGGAAGAGTTTGCGGAGCTTGCGCCGGGCAGCGTCGCGTATTATGACGGCGTCGTGCGCGTGGAGCTCGATCAGATCAAGCCGATGATCGCCATGCCCTTCCATCCGAGCAATACCTATACGATCGACGAATTAAACGGTAATCTGGACGATATCTTGGAAGATGTGGAAAAGCGCGCGCGGGTAAGTCTGGGCGATACGGTGGCATATTCCCTGAAGGATAAGGTAAGAAACGGGAGATTCTGCGTCGATCAGGGGATCATCGCGGGCTGCGCGGGCGGCGGCTTTGAAAATATCTGTGCCGCGGCCGATATTCTAAGGGGCGCTTCGATCGGAGACGGCGGCTTTACCCTGAGCGTATATCCGGCTTCCATGCCGATCTATATGGAACTGATTAAGAACGGCTGCGCGGCATCTCTCCTAGAGACGGGCGCGGTCATAAAAACGGCGTTCTGCGGGCCGTGCTTCGGGGCGGGGGATACGCCTGCAAACAATGCGTTCAGTATCCGCCATTCCACAAGGAATTTCCCGAACCGCGAAGGCTCCAAGCTGCAGAGCGGGCAGATCGCTTCCGTCGCGCTGATGGATGCGAGATCGATCGCGGCGACGGCTGCCAATCGGGGCGTTTTGACCTCCGCCGCGGAATTTGACGGGGAGATCCGCCGCTATACGTATTATTTTGATTCCAACATCTATAAGAACCGGGTGTTTGATTCCAAAGGCGTCGCCGATCCTAAGACCGAGATCCAGATGGGGCCGAATATCAAGGACTGGCCCGAGATGACTGCGCTGCCGGAGAATCTGCTCCTGCGCGTGGCGGCGAAGATCCTCGATCCGGTCACGACGACCGATGAGCTGATCCCCTCCGGCGAGACCTCTTCCTACCGTTCCAATCCGCTGGGGCTGGCGGAATTTACGCTTTCGAGGAAAGCGCCGGAATATGTGTCCCGCGCGAAGGATATCCAGAGGGCGCAGAAGGCGGTCATGGAAGGAAGATGTCCGTTAGAGGAAAAGCCGGAGTTAAAGGAAGTCATGGAGGCCGTGCATACGCGTTTCCCCCAAGCGGGAAAGGGGAACATCGGCTTTGGCTCGACGATCTTTGCGGTAAAGCCGGGGGATGGTTCGGCAAGGGAGCAGGCCGCTTCCTGCCAAAAGGTGCTGGGCGGCTGGGCCAATATCGCGAATGAGTACGCGACAAAGCGCTATCGTTCCAATCTGATCAACTGGGGAATGCTGCCGCTGCTCATAGAGGAAGGAGAGCTTCCCTTTGAGGAGATGGACTATATCTTTCTGCCGGATATCCGCAGGGCGGTGGAAAAGGCCGGGGGCGAAGTGGAGGCATGGGTCGTAAAAGACGGCGGCCTGCACGGTTTCCGGTTAAGGCTCGGGGAAATGACGGAGGAGGAAAAGCAGATCATCTTAAAGGGCTGCCTGATTAATTATAACAGAATCTAAACTTTCGGTCCGCTGTGTCGATATATAACATACAGGACTCGGCATTTGGCCAATGCCTTTTCTGAATATACGATACCGATGGACCACGGACGGCATTGGATGAGGGACAGGAGGTCCCGAGTTGGATGCCGTCTTTTTTCATGGACGATAGGGAAATCGGGAGAATGGGGGTAAGATTGCGAATTGATTCCAGTATAACAGGAATGGAATCCGCCAGAAGTTATACTTCTGTGACAAGAAAGACATCCAGCTTTTCAAGCCGCACCTATGCCGGTCTTCTGGAAAGAAGAGAAGGAAGCTCCGCTTTCCGGGGACTTTTTACAGGGAAAGAGGAAAGCGAAGAGAAAAAAGCCGGGAAGGAAAACGGAAACGATGCGCAGCTGTTTCTGCAGAACCGCTTCCGTTCGTCGAAGCTTTCCAGAGTTTCGACAAGAGAGGAGACGGATGCCTTAAACGATATCCGCCAGCAGTGTATCCGTTATCTGATGGAGCTTTTTGGATATGCGAAGCGGCTGCGGAGAAGCACGGACGCGGGAATGTCGGAAAATACGCCGACGCTGACGACGACGGTGGTATCCGGTTCTTACAGCGAGACCTATATGGAAGAGGAGACCGCTTCCTTTCAGACGAAAGGCACGGTGGTGACGGCGGACGGGAGAAGGATCGACTTTAATCTGGAAATGGAGATGAGCCGCAGCTTCCAGAGCGTTTATCAGGAAAGCTATGAAACGATGTACCGGAATGTGCAGACCTGCGATCCGCTTGTGATCAATCTGGATCATAACGTGGCCTCCGTGTCGGATCAAAAATTCTGGTTCGATATCGACGGGGACGGTATCCTAGACAGGGTATCGCAGCTCGGGCCGGGGAGCGGCTATCTTGCGCTCGATAAAAACGGCGACGGCAGGATCAACGACGGGACGGAGCTGTTCGGGCCGCAGTCCGGCAGCGGATTTACCGATCTGGCGCAGTATGACGACGACGGGAACGGCTGGATCGACGAAAACGATGCGATATGGGAAAAGCTGCTGATCTGGACGAAGGACGAAAACGGAAAGGATCTTCTGTATCATATTTCCGAAAAGGGGATCGGGGCGATCTGCCTGCAAAATCAGGCGACGGATTTCTCGTTAAATTCCCTGCGGGATAACCGGACGAACGCTTATATCCGAAGCACCGGTATCTTTCTGTATGAAAACGGGAGCGTCGGGACGCTCCAGCATGTGGATCTGGTGAAAGAATAACGTATAAAATAAGGGAAATTTCATAAATTATAGTAAGAAGCTGGTATTTGGGGTTTCCTGTGGGACGGATTGGCAGGTACGGAAAAAGAACGCTGGCCGGTAGAAAAAGTCTGCCGGCCGGCGTCCTTTTTCTTTTGGGACTGACTGTGACGCTCGTATTTTCGCGCAGAGGAAAGGAAGAGGCCCCGAGTCTTTCGTATGACGATGCGCATCCGATCAGAAAGGAAAGTCTGGCGGGGAGCGAAGAGCTTCCTTTGGAGGAATACCTGACCGGCGCGCTGGCGGCCGCCGTGGCGGCGGATTTTGAGACGGAGGCCTGTAAGGCGCAGGCCGTCGTGCTGCGTACCGGCGTCGAGCGGGCCTTTGAGGAAGAGGAAAGCGGCGCTGTGGAATATGAGGAATTAAAACAGCAGAGCCTGACAAGGGAGGAGATATATGAAAAATGGGGAGGGGACGATAGCGGGATATGGGAAAAGCTCCATGCGGCTGTCACGGATACGGCGGGGATCACGCTGCATTATAAGGGGCGGGCCGCGGAGCCTGCTTTTTTTGAGGTGAGCGCGGGAAGGACGAGGAGCGGGGAGCGCCTTTCTGACGAGGAGGAGCGCCCCTATCTGTGCTCCGTTGCCTGCCCTGCGGATATCTTTGCGGCGGATTGCAGGCAGGAGACGCTCCTTCGGAAAAAGGAGGCGCAAAGGCTTTTACGGGAGCTGTTTGAAACGGACGAGGACATAGCGTGGCGGGAGCTTAGCGTTTGCAGAGACGGGGCCGGATATGCGGAAGGGGTCGTATGGAAGGAAAAGGAGGTTTCGGGAGAGGCGTTTCGGAAGGCGTTTGGACTGCCCTCGGCGAATTTTACGATAGAGGAGAAGGAGAAGGGGATCCTGTTTATCACAAAGGGGATCGGGCACGGCATGGGAATGAGCCTTTATACGGCAAATGAAATGGCGAAGGAGGGAGCGGATTTTCGAGAGATCCTGCAATATTTTTTCCCGGGCTGTGAAATCGTAAAAAACTGAATAAAGAAAACGGAAATGGTAAGACTAGGGTTGAGGTGATAAGCATGAGAAGAAATCGTTCTACGATGAAGAAAGAAAGGATCATTATGTTGGCTTCTTCCGTCTTTGTCCTGACGGCGCTTACCATGACCGGATTTTATGTAAAGGAAAAGAATAACGCGGAAAAAGACGGTTATGTCGTGGATATGAGCGCGCCGAAACAGGGAAACGGCGGAGAGACACAGAAAAATGCGGACGTACAGACGCAGGAGACGAATGCGGACAATCTGGAAAACGATCTGGATTATGACCCGAATTTTCAGGAAGCAAGTTCGGGCAGCGTCTCCAACACTTGGGAAGAGGGGACGGAGAAAAAGAGCGAGGCCGCGAATAAGGAACGCAGCGAGGAAGCGGTCGTAGGAGATGCCGCGGCGGAAGAAACGGAAGAAGCAAAAGAAGCGGAAGGCGCAAAAGAAACGGAAGGATCAAAGGAAGCGGAAGAATCGGGAGAATCGGAAGGAGCGGAAAGCGGAGAGGACGTACAGGAAACGGCCGCCCCGGCCCTGTCCTTTCAGGAAAGGGATGCGCTGAGCTGGCCGGTAGCGGGCAATGTGCTGATCAATTACAGTATGGACAAGACCGTTTATTTTCCGACCCTCCAGCAGTATAAGTACAATCCGGCGATCATAATCTCGGCCGCGGAGGGAGAAAACATTACGGCGTCGGCGGACGGGGAAGTGGTCTCGGTATTTGAGGATGCGCAGATCGGCCATGCGGTGACGGTGGATATCGGAAACGGTTATGAATTGACCTACGGGCAGTTAGACGATATTATGGTATTGAAAGGAGACGTGATCAGCGCGGGAGATGTGATCGGCAGGGTGGCGGCTCCTACAAAATACTATAGTACGGAAGGGCCGAACGTTTATTTTAAGCTGACGAAGGATGGAGAGGCGGTAAATCCCTTAAGCCGTTTGGAGTAGGAGTTCGGCAGGGAAAGAGAATGGAATGCTATACCTATATGGTAGAATGCAGCGACGGGAGCCTGTATACGGGCTGGACGAACGATCTGGAAGGGCGGCTGAGGGCGCATAACAGCGGGAGAGGGGCAAAATATACGAAAAGCCGCAGGCCCGTAAGGCTGGTCTATTATGAAGCCTTTGCCACAAAAGAAGAGGCGATGCGCCGCGAATATGAGATCAAGCGCTATCGGAGAAAAGAAAAGGAAGCCCTGCTTAGGGAAAGCCAAAGTCTATGCGCACGTCCGGGCCAAACGCGCCCCGGGAAGGAATAATACGGAGAAGAAAGAAGCATACTATTTCACTGACAGGAAAGAGGTGATAGTATGCTTTTTATCGCGAACGGGAAATTGTATCCGATGGCGGAAAATATGCCGGAGGTCATAGAAGGCGGCTACGTCGCGGTGAAGGACGGAAAGATATGGAAAATAGGGGCGGGGAGCTCCTATGAGGAGTTCTGCCGGGAATATAACCGGACGCGGCAGGAGAAGGAAACGGATCTTTATGTGGATGCGGGCGGCGCGTGGGTGCTGCCCGGACTCATTGAAGCGCACTGTCATATGGGGATCACGGAGGAAAAGAAAGGGACGGAGGGCGACGACTGTAATGAAACGGTCGATCCGATCACGCCGCAGCTTCGGGCGATCGACGCGATCAACAGCATGGACGCGGCCTTTGACGACGCGGTGCGCTCCGGCATTACCTCCGCGATGATCGGGCCGGGGAGCTCCAATGTGGTAGGCGGGCAGTTTGCCTTTGTCAAGACGAAGGGCAGGAGGATCGACGATCTGATCGTCTTGGCTCCTGCGGCGATGAAGGCGGCCTTTGGGGAAAATCCTAAGGTAAACTACGGCGGGCAGGGGAGATCCCCGTCTACCCGTATGGCGATCGCGGCCATGCTGCGAAAGGAGCTGTTTCTGGCGCAGGCTTACCGAAAGAGAAAGGAAAGAGGCGGGGAAGGGTTCGAGCCGGATTTCCAGTATGAGGCGTGGCTGCCGGTGCTCGAGGGAAGGATCCCGCTGAAAGCGCACGTACATCGTGTGGACGATATCTTTACGGCGATCCGCATTGCGAAGGAGTTTGGGCTGCGTATGACGCTCGATCACTGCAGCGAAGGGCATTTGATCGCGGACGAGATCAGGGAGTCGGGCTTTCCGGCGATCGTAGGGCCGGATCTGGCGAGCCGCAATAAGATCGAGGTGCAGAATACCGCCTTTAAGACGGCGGGGATCCTGTATGCGCATGGAGTCAAGCTGGCGATAACGACGGACCATCCGGTCTCCCTGATCGCTTCCCTGCCGCTCTGCGCGGGGCTGGCGGTCAAATCCGGACTTCCACTTATGGCGGGGCTGCGCGCGATCACGATACATGCCGCGCAGATCTGCAGCGTATCGGAGCGGGTCGGCAGCTTGGAGGCCGGAAAAGACGCCGATCTTGCGATCTTTGACGGGAATCCGATGGAAGTGTTCACCCGCACGCTGATGACGGTCATAGACGGGAAGATCGTCTATCGGAGCGACGGCTTTTAGGGACGGAGCGGCGTTTTCGCTCTTTACCAAATGCGGCAAAGATAGTATACTGTAAAAATGAAACGGATTCGGGACATTGGGGATAAAATAAAAAAACGCGGCCTGCTCTTGCTCCTGCCGTTTATGCTGCCCGCCCTCTGCGCCTGCAGCGCGCTTGAAGAGGCGGGGACGGACGGGGCCTTGGCTCTGGCGGATTATGGGAATCCGGCGACGATAGGCGACGGGACGGTCTCCTATGAGCTGCCGGTCATAAAACCGAACGTATTCGTGGACCGGCTCGGCTATGAGCCGGAAAGCAGTAAGATCGTTATCTTTCAGGGAAAGGAGCTGCCGGAACGCTTTACGGTGCGGGAGGCGGAGAGCCGGAAGATCGTTTATACCGGGGAGATCAGGGTAAAAGGGACGGATCGGGGAGATACGGCATATAATAGCTATGGGGATTTCTCTGATTTCAAAACGCCCGGCAGCTATTATATCCAGATCGATAGGTATGGAGAGTCGTATCCTTTTATCATTCATGACAATCTGTACTATTCTTTTTTTAAGCGCGCCTGCGGACGGCTCTCTGCGATGCGAAGCGGCGCGGACGGCGGATGGAAAATGCAGGAGACGGGCGAAAAGCGGGAGATCGACGCGTGCCTGAGCCTTTATCAGCTTTTGCTTTCGTATGAGATGTTTCCCGAAGTCTATACGGACGATACCGGGATAGCGGAGAGCGGGAACGGCGTGCCGGATATTCTCGATGAGTGCCGGTATGAGCTGGAATGGCTGATCCGAAACGCGGGTAAGGAGCCTGAAAGCGGCGGCGCCGCCTGCGGATACCGGGCGGCGACGCTGGCAAAATATGCATATCTGACCAAAAATATCGACTCCGCCTTTGCGGGGGAATGCCTGAGCGCCGCGGAGGCCGCATGGAAGAATACGGGGAAAAATCTGTCGGCGGCGGACGATCTGGTCGCGCTTGCGGCGGCGGAGCTCTACCGGCTGACGGGCAGCAGGCAGTACGAGGCCCTTGCGGAGGAATATCTGGCGGACAGCGCGCAGAAAGAGGCGCGCCTTTCCGATCTGGAATTTTTTGCAGGCATTACCTATATGAATACGAAAAGCAAGGTAGACGTGGCGCTCTGCGATCTTTTGATCAAAAAGATCATGGCGGAAGCGGAAGAGATCGCCCAGCGGTCGCAGCAGAATCGTTTCCTGATCGATTCGGAGGGGGAGGAGGCGGACTGTGGGACGCTGCTGCGCGGGGTACTGCGTATCTGCGTGGTGAACCATATCATTACCAACCATGAGTACGGGATCATCGTTGAAAATCATTTCCATTATCTGATGGGGCGCAATCCCGACAGTATCTGCCACGCGTCGTATCTGGAGGGCCAGAACCTGCAGACGGAGGATATCATGGAGGATCCGGTGGAGAATACAGCCTTTATTTTCATGCTGAGCGAGCTGATCGGCAATCAGTAGAGGGTAGAACGAGGAGGTAAGAACAGGATATGAAAGTAGTAGTATTGGCGGGAGGGATCAGCCCGGAAAGGGACGTATCCCTGTGCTCGGGTATGATGATATACAGGGCGTTAAAGAGCAGGGGCCATCAGGCGGTGCTTTTGGACGTTTATCTGGGTTATACGGACGGAGAATTGGAGTCGATATTCGAGAGCGAAAAGGACTGGGCCGCGGACGCGGGCAGGATCCAAGAGACGAATCCTGACATTGAAAAGATTAAAGCCATGCGCCCGGACGGGGAGCGGAGCTTTTTCGGGCCGAACGTGCTCGAGATCTGTATGCGGGCGGATATCGTATTTCTGGGGCTGCACGGAGAGAACGGGGAAAACGGGAAGGTGCAGGCGGCTTTCGACCTGTTGGGGATCCGTTATACCGGAACGGATTATGTCAGCAGCGCCCTCGCGATGGATAAGGCGCTGGCGAAGGAGCTGTTTCGCCAAAACCATATCCCCACGCCGGACGGGTTTTCGTTAAAGCGGGGAGAGAGCGAAACGCAGGAGGTCTTTTATCCCTGCGTCGTGAAGGTGTGCAGCGGCGGGTCGAGCGTCGGCGTATACATATGTAAAAATGAACGGGAATATGAGACAGCCAAGCGGGAAGCCTTTCGCTACGACAAGGAGATACTGGTGGAGCGCTATATTCAGGGCAGGGAATTTTCCGTAGGGGTGATCGACGGCAGGGCGCTGCCTGTTATTGAGATCGCGCCGTTAGAGGGATTTTATGACTATAAAAATAAATATCAGGCGGGGAGCACGATCGAGACCTGCCCGGCCGAGCTGCCGCAGGATATGTCGCGCAGGATGCAGGAGATCGCGGAAGCGGTGTTTCGGGCGCTGCGCCTGAAGGTCTATGCGCGGATGGATTTTATGATGAGTAAGGCGGGGAAGCCCTATTGTCTGGAGGCCAATACGCTGCCGGGTATGACGCCGACTTCGCTCATACCGCAGGAGGCGAAGGCGGCGGGAATGTCGTTCGAGGATCTGTGCGAACGTTTGATAGAAGTATCGCTTAGGAAATAGAAAACCGGCGGGAGAGATGGAAAGCTATGGAAAACATGACTCTGGAACAGATTGCGAAAGCCTGCGGCGGACGCTTTGTGGGAGAAGAGACGGAAAAAGGAAGAGAAGCGGCGGGCGTCGTGCTGGATTCGAGGCTGCTGCGCGAGGGCGACTGCTTTATCGCGGTCAAAGGGGAACGGGTAGACGGCCATGACTTTATCCAGACGGTACTGGAGCAGGGGGCCTGCTGCGCGATCTGCGAAGCTGTCCCCAAAGGCTGCGCCGGTAAGGGGAATCTTATTCTTGTAAAGGACAGCCTGCAGGCGCTGAAGGATCTGGCGGAGTATTACCGAAGCACACTGAAGATCCCCGTCATCGGCATTACCGGGAGCGTGGGAAAGACCAGTACAAAGGAATATATCGCGGGCGTATTGTCGCGCAGGTACCGGGTGCTGAAAACGGAAGGGAATTTTAACAATGAGATCGGGGTGCCCCTGACCCTGCTGCGGATACGCAGGGAGCATGAGATCGCGGTGCTGGAAATGGGGATCAATCATTTCGGAGAGATGCGCCGGCTCAGTAAGATGGTAAGGCCCGACGTATGCGTTATGACCAATATTGGACTGTGCCATTTGGAATTTTTGGGTTCGCGCAGGGGGATCTTGGAGGCAAAATCCGAGATCTTTGAGTATCTGGCGCAGGACGGGACGGTATATCTGAATGGAGACGACGACATGCTCCAGACCATCGAAGCGGTGAACGGAAGGAAGCCGGTTTCCTTCGGCATGGGAGAAAAAAACGATTATTATGCGGACGAGATAGAAAACAGGGGACTGCTCGGCAGCAGTATCCGCATTCATTCGCCCTCCGGCAGCTTCAAGGCGCAGCTCTGCCTGCCCGGCGAGCATATGATACGGAACGCGCTGGCGGCGGCGGCGGTAGGGACGCAGTATGGGCTGACAGAGGAGGAGATCAGCGAGGGGCTTGTGGCCGTCGGGCCGGTAAACGGACGGAGCAATATCGTGCAATGCGGCAGCCGGACGGTGATCGACGACTGCTACAATGCCAACCCCGTATCCATGCGGGCCGCTCTGGAGCTTTTAGCAGTATCCGGCGGGGAAACGGCGGCAATTCTCGGGGATATGGGAGAGCTGGGACAGGAAGAAGCGCGCTATCATCGGGAGATCGGTGCGCTCGCGGCCCAAAAGGGGATCTGTCTCTTATTGTGCGTGGGAACGCTTTCCCGCTATCTGTACGAAGGGGCCTGTAGGGAAAAGGAAAGGCTGGGACAGGATATGGAGATCCGGTACTATGAGACGCGCGATAAGCTGCTGTCTGAATTAAAAACGGCGGATCCGTTTTCCGAGAGAGCGGTCATTCTCGTAAAAGCGTCTCACAGCATGGGGTTTTCCGAGATCGTAAAGGAACTGCAGACGCTCAGATAAGGGCCCGGTTCTTTTGGTACATTTCCTGAATATGCTCCCGCACGCGGGCTCCTAAGAACTTGCGGTCCTCTTTGGAGAGCGTATCGGGATAAATGGGCGTTCCGAATTCGATGATGACGTGCGCCTTTCTGATAAAGGGCAGGTGATCCTCCCAGATGGCGCTGGAATTACAGATACAGATAGGGACGATCGGGCATTTGGCCTTTATGGCCATACGCAGGCTCCCTTCGTGAAAGGGCAGAAGCTCGTCCGGATGGCTGCCTCTCGTACCCTCCGGGAAAATACAGACGGATATGCCCGATCGGATCTTCTCCGTTCCCTCGGAGATCATCTTCATTCCTTCCTTTATGTTCTTCCGATCCAGAAACAGACAGTGGATATTTTTCATCCAATTAGATAACAGTGGATATTTTATCATCTCCAGCTTTGCGACATAGCCCGTGGGACGCGGGAAGCGTAAGTAGGTCAGCACGATGTCAAAGTAGCTTCTATGGTTGCTGACATAGAGAAAGGCTCCCTCTTTGGGGATATTTTCCGTACCGGTAAAATCGACCCGCGCGCCGGAAAGAAGGACGCAGACGCCGAAAGCCCATTTGATGATCGCCTGCGAACTCCTGCTTTTTAAATCAGGATTAAATTTTCCAATCACTTCTTCTATGATGAGCAGCGGAATGCTGAAAACCAGAAAAAGAATAACAAACGCTGACACACAAAGAAAACGAATCATAACAGTCCCTCCATAAATCGCATACGATTTTATTATATCCGAGCAAGGGATAATCTGCAATCCAATCGGGATTTTAAATATACAATAAATGCATTTTGTATATGAAATTGGGACAGCTCCCCAATTCCCCATCTGCGATACGCTTCGTGCGGGACGCGCAGAGATTCAGATCAGAAAATGTCTGCGAGGGCAGGCCCGGCTCCCGCACTGTGGCCTATAAGCGAGTCTTGAAAAAGACAAAAAGAAGATCAGGCCGACGGAATATTTCTGCGTGTCTTCGCATAGATTGATTACAAAGGCCGCTTTGGGAGGGAACATGGAGCGAAAGGTCATACGGACGGCGCTGCTGATACTGCTGCTGTGCCTGTCTGCGGGCTGTGGGAAAAGACAGGATAAAACGGAGAAGCTGCAGGATCTGGAATTTAAGGTGCTTTCGCAGGAGCAGCTTCCGCAGGAGCTGCTGGAACTGCTGGAAGAGAAAAAAGAGGAGAGCTTCAAGATGAGCTTTACCGACGGGGACGATATGTATATCTGCGTCGGCTACGGGAAACAGCCGACGGGCGGCTACAGCATTGCCGTGACCGGACTGTATGAGGCGGAAAACGCGGTATATATCCATACCAGTCTGTTAGGGCCGTCGCCGGACGAATCGAAGGAAACGCTCCCTTCCTTCCCCTATGTCGCCGTAAAACTGCGCAGGATAGAAAAAGCGGTTGTTTTTGAATAGGCCATCTTATATAATGAAAAGAAAACCACGAAGGAGAAGGAAGGATGCTTCTGATTAAAAACGCCGCGATCGTAAATCCTGCCAAAGCGGGGGGATATCCGCGCACCGGGAAAGCGGAAAAGCGCGATATCCTGATCGGACAGGGCAGGATCCTGCGTATCGGGGACGCAGGGAGCTGGCGGGATATGGAAAAGACGCCGAAAGAGGAATTTGACGCGAAGGGCTGCGCGGCCGCGCCCGGCCTGATAGACGTCCATGCGCATTTTCGCGATCCCGGCTATACGTGGAAAGAGGATATCGAGAGCGGGAGCCGCGCCGCGGCAAAGGGCGGCTTTACGACGGTCGTGCTGATGGCGAATACCAAACCGCCGGTGGATAACAAGGATACATTGGCTTTTGTTTTGGAAAAGGGGAGGCGGACAGGCATTCATGTGATGAGCTGCTGCGCGGTCACGAAGGGACTGAAGGGAAAAGAACTGACAGATATGTCGGAACTTTTGCAGGCGGGCGCGGCGGGCTTTACGGACGACGGCATCCCGCTCCTTGACGAAAAGCTCGCAAGGGCGGCAATGGAGGAAGCGGCGCGCCTGCATACGGTGCTCAGCCTGCATGAAGAGGATCCCGCCTATATTTCGGAGAACGGGATCCATGCGGGGAAGGCCTCTGTCTATTATGGGATCGGCGGGTCGAGGCGCGAGGCGGAGATCCGTATGGTAGAGCGGGATCTTTCTCTGGCAGAAGAGACGGGAGCTATCGTCAATATCCAGCATGTCAGTACGAAAGAAACGGTAGAACTGATCCGAAGCGCCAAAAGAAAAGGACTCCCGATCCATGCGGAGGCTGCGCCCCATCATTTCAGCCTGACGGAGGAGGCGGCGATACGCTTCGGGAGCATGGCCAAGATGAATCCGCCGCTGCGGGAAGAAGCGGACAGGCTCGCGATCATTGAAGGGCTGCGGGACGGAACGATAGACCTGATCGCGACGGATCATGCGCCGCACAGCAGGGAGGAAAAGGCGCGCGGGCTGACGGAGGCTCCGAGCGGTATCGTCGGGCTGGAGACGGCGCTGGCGCTTGGCATTACCTCTCTCGTGCTGCCGGGTTATCTGACCCTAGCCGAGCTGATACAAAAGATGACGTGGAACCCCGCGCGGCTATATGGTCTGGAGGGCGCTTATCTGGAAGAGGGGGCCCCGGCCGATCTGGTATTGTTTGACCCAGAGGAGCGCTTTACGGTAGACGGCTTCGTATCAAAGTCCGATAATTCCCCCTTTCTGGGAATGGAGCTGACGGGGAAGGTAAAGGCGACGATCTGCGGCGGCAGCTTTGTTTATCGGGAATAGGAGAAACATACGATGGGACATAAGAAAAAGACGGCGGGAACTGTGATCCTTCAAAGAGAGATTGCGCCGCAGATCTTCGATATGTGGATTGAGACGGATCTGGCGCGGGAGGCCGGGGCGGGGCAGTTTGCCGCGCTGTATCCTAAGGGAGAGAGTATGCTCCTGCCCAGACCGATCAGCGTCTGCGAGACTGACCGGCAGGCTGGGCGGCTGCGGATCGTCTACCGCGTTCAGGGGAAGGGGACGCGGGAATTTTCCGCATATGCGAAGGGGGATACGGTCTTTCTCTCGGGGATCTTAGGGAACGGCTTCCCGCTCATGGAGGCGGAGGGGAAACGGGCCCTGCTCGCGGGAGGCGGGATCGGGATCCCGCCGCTTTTAGAGCTGGCGAAGGAGCTGCGCGGGGAAAAGACGATCGTCGCGGGGTATCGGGATAAGAATCTCTTCCTAAAGGAGGATATGGAAAAATACGCGCCCTTTTATGCGGCGACGGAGGACGGCAGCGCCGGGACAAAGGGAAATGTGCTGGACGCGGTCAGAGAGCGGGGGATCGCGCCGGAGGTGATCTACGCCTGCGGGCCGATGCCGATGCTGCGCGCTGTGAAGGAATATGCCGCGCAGGCGAAGATAAAGGCGTATCTGTCTTTGGAGGAGCGTATGGCCTGCGGGATCGGGGCGTGTCTGGGCTGCGTATGCAAAACGACGAAGAAAGACGGGCACTCCCATGTGAAGAATGCGAGGATCTGCACTGAAGGGCCGGTATTTGAAGCGGGGGAGGTGGATATCTGAGATGAAAACAGAAGTGACGATCGCGGGCGTGCGCCTGAAAAATCCGGTGATGACAGCTTCCGGGACCTTTGGCTCCGGGATAGAGTACAGTGAATTTGTAGACTTAAACCGTTTGGGAGCGGTCGTGACAAAGGGCGTGGCCCTAGAGCCGTGGCCGGGCAATCCGACGCCCCGGGTCGCGGAGGTCTACGGCGGGATGCTGAACGCGATCGGTCTGCAGAATCCGGGGATCTCTGTCTTTCTTGAGCGCGATTTGCCCTTTTTGGAGGCATACGATACGAAAATTATCGTGAACGTGTGCGGGAAGACCATAGAAGAATACCTTGCGGTCGTAGAGCGGCTGGGGGACAGCAGCGCCGATCTGCTGGAGATCAACGTCTCCTGCCCGAATGTCAAGGAGGGGGCGATCGCGTTCGGCCAGAATGCGGACTGCCTGTACGAGATCACGTCCCGTATCAAAAAGAAGGCGAAGCAGCCCATTATCATGAAATTGAGTCCCAACGTAACGGATATCACGGAGATGGCCAGAGCGGCGGAAGCGGCGGGCGCGGACGCGCTCTCTTTGATCAATACGCTTACCGGCATGAAGATCGACATTCATAAAAGGGCCTTTGCGCTGGCCAATAAAACGGGGGGACTGTCCGGCCCTGCGATCAAACCGGTTGCGGTGCGTATGGTGTACCAGTGCGCGAACGCGGTAACGATCCCGATCATTGGCATGGGCGGGATCGCGGACGGAGAGGATGCGGTAGAATTTCTGATGGCGGGCGCGACGGCGGTCAGCGTAGGAGCCATGAATTTTCACGATCCCTATACGACGCTTAAAGTGATCGAGGGGATAGAGGCGTATATGGAGCGGTACGGGGTGAACGATATCCATGAGCTGATCGGCTGCGTCCGATAAGACGCGGAAAAATCATAGACGGTAAGTCATAAAGGCCTTCGCGGCGTCATACCTTAGTGTAGGGAAACGCGCGGAGGTATTTTTTATGGAATTGATCAGGAAAAATATACATATGGATCGTATAAAGTGCAAAGCGGATACGCAGCTGACCTTAGAAGACGACAGGAACGTGCCCGACCAGAATCCTGATATGGAAAAGATCCTTGTGAAAAAGGGCGTGGTCAAGGCGGATGAGATAAAGCCGGCGGCGGATCATGTGAATGTCAAAGGGAAACTGGAGGTAAGCATTCTGTACGCGGCGGAAGATGAAACGGCCTCCCGTATGGATATCCAGCTCCCCTTTGAAGAGAGGATCTATATGGAAGGGGCGGAGGCCTCGGACAATGTGGAGCTTGAGGCAAAACTGGAGGATCTGACGATCGACAGGATCAACTCCCGAAAGCTGAGCATACGGGCGCTGCTCTCCCTCTCGCTCTGCGTAGAGGAGCTCTACGACGAGGAGCTCGCGGTGGAGCTGTACCATGAGGACGAGATCGAGGTTCGGAAAAAACCGCAGACGATCACAGAGCTTGCTATCTTAAAGAAGGATATCCTGCGTTTTAAGGAAGAGATGGAAATGCCGCAGAGCTATCCCAATATCTTTGCCCTGATCTGGGAGGAGGCGCAGATCGCGGAGATAGATTTTGAGGCGCTGGAAGGGGAAATCTCCGCGCAGGGAGAGATCCGGGTATTTCTGCTGTATGAAGGGGAGGGGGAAGAGCGCGCCCTGAAATGCTATGAAAAGACCATACCCTTTCGGGAGACCATAGAATGTCAGGGGTGCCGGGATTCCATGATACCGGCAATCTCATGGCGCGTCAGCCATAAGGAGGTCGAGGTACGGCCGGATTTTGACGGCGAGGAAAGGGTGGCGTGCCTAGAGCTGGTGGTCGATCTGGATATCCGGCTGTATGAGGAAGAGCAGATCGACGTGATCGCAGATGCCTATGGCGTGTCAAAGGAAGTGAAAACGGAGAAAAAAGCGGGAAACTTTATCCTGCCGCTGCTTAGATTTTCCGGGAAAACGAAGCTGACGGAACAGATGAAGCTGCCCGCTTCCCTGCCCGATATGTCGGAAATCTGTCATAGCAGCGCGGAGGCGGCGGTGGAGTCGGCAGATTTAAGATCGGAAACTGTCGAGCTGACGGGAACGCTGACGGTGGAAGCAATTTATCTTGCAAAAGGGGAAAACAGGATAGATTCCTTTTCTCTCGAGCTTCCGTTCGTATATGAGCTGGATACGCCGGGACTTGACGATCTGTGCGAGCTGCAGGTAAAAGCCGCGCCGGAGCAGCTCGGCGTAAGTATGCTGGGCTGCCGGGAAGCGGATATCAGGGCCGTCGTCGCCTTTCATCTGTCGGGGGTGTGCCGCAGCGAGGAGGAGACCGTTTCGAACATTTCCGTTTCGGAGCCCGATCTGGATACGATCAAAGAATTGCCGGGGATCGTGGCGTATTTTGCCAAAGACGGCGACGATCTGTGGGAGCTGGGGAAACGGTATTATGTCCCGCTAGAGCGGATCCGCGAGATCAATCATTTGAGCGGAGAGCGCCTGAAGGCGGGAGATAAGATACTGATCGTAAGATAGGGGAAAGGCCGCAAAAAGAAAGGAAATGGGCGGCCGTGGGAACATTCCCGCGGCCGCCCTATTTTACCGCTCGCCCATGCGGGTAAGCAGATAATGCTTGATGACCTGCACGCACTGCTCATAGCTCAGCTTTCCGGTATTGAGGCAGAGATCGTAGTGATAGGGATCCTCCCATTCCTGCCCGGTGTGGTATTTATAATATTCGCGGCGGTATTTATCCGTGGTAAGGATATGCTTTTCGGCCTCCCTGCGGCTGATGCCGAGCCGGGCCATTTCCTTTTCAATGCAGCTTTCCATAGGAGCGTAGATAAATACGGTTATGACATTGGGATAGGAACGCAGGACATAGTCCGCGGCGCGCCCGATACAGATGTAAGACTCCTTCTGGGCCAGCTCCTTGAGCACCTTGGCCTGATAATTGAAAAGATTATCGTTTGAGGTAAAGTCGTCGCTCTCCGGCGGGATCAGCTCGCCGTTATACACGTTTCTGGAAACGCGATAGAGCAGGCTGTTTTTCATGTGCTCGTCCACTCTGGCAAACAGGGCTTCGTTTATGCCGCTGTCGTCGGAAGCGAGCTGGAGGAGCCTGCGGTCGTACATTTCGATCCCCAGCTCGTCGGCGAGGAGTCTGGCGATACTGGTAGCGCCGCTGCCGCAGGTGCGGGTGATCGCGATCACAAATCTTTCCATAGATAAAGACCTCCTTGTTTTGCTCAAAAACAGAGGAACGGCGTTCCCGTTCCTCTCCTGTGAGCCGTATTGTTTCTATTGGCTGCGCGCAGCCTGAGACGAAGTTAGTTCGCGCTTTCCGTCGGTTCGGTCTTTTGCGCGTTCTCTTCCTGCCATTTGTCGAATTTCTCCATAACGGCGTTGTAAGTCTGGCCGCTGATACCCGGCAGGTCTTTTCCCCATGCGCCGGTCGCCTGTTTGAAGCCCTTTTCAAAGGCCGCTTTCATCTTTTCCATCTGCGCCGGATCGCCGCCTGAAAGAGCCTTAGCAAAGTCGAGGATACGGTCGGACGTCTGGGATACGCCCCAGTAGCCGTCCTCGGCGATATCGGCCTGCGCCTGCGCTTTGGTCGCGGCGTCTACCGTAAAATTGCCCGCCGCAAGGAATTTCCACATGTTATCGCCGGTCGCTCTGGCAAAAACGCCGCCCTGCTTTGTGATGAGCTGCTCGACCAGACTGCGGAGCTGTTCGGTGCGTGCGTCCGCGTCGGCCTTTAATTTTGCCGCCAGATCCGTATTGGGCTTGTATGTCTTCTTGGCGGAATCGGCCGTTGTCTGCTCCGATTTCTCATAGACCGCGCCGACCTCGGACTTCTGGGCGGTTTCTTCAGCCGCTGCCTGAGAAGACGCGCCCGTACCGGTATAGGGATTCGTATATGCGCTGTAATCTACGCTGCTTCCTGATGTAACTCCGTTTACACTCATTTTCCATAACCTCCTTGTCTTGTGATCTGCTCTGCGCCTGCCTGCGGCGCGTTCTGGTACTATTTCCATATCTTATATCGGCCAAAAGGCGGGATAAGATTAGAGCAGGATTGACTTTTTTAAAAAATTGTATATAATAGGAATAATCTATGTATACAAAGTACACGAGAGGCTTGCGGAATGGAAAGGATAACACAAAGGGCGATGGCCAAGATCAATCTGGGGTTGGACGTCGTACGGCGGCTTGCGAACGGATACCATCAGGTCAAGATGGTCATGCAGAGCGTAAGGATATATGATGAACTGCGCTTTGAAAAGACAAAGGAGGGGATCTGCCTTGAGACGGATCATGCGTTGCTGCCCACAGGCGGGGACAATCTGGCCGTAAAGGCGGCGCGGCTGATCGCAAAGGAACACCCCTTTTGCGGCGGCGTGAAGATCACGCTGAAAAAAAGGATCCCGATGGCGGCGGGAATGGCCGGCGGCAGCGCCGACGCGGCCGCGGTCTTTCATGGGCTCAACAGCCTGTTTTCTCTGGGAATGGACAGGGAAGAGATGATGCGTCTGGGGGTCAGGATCGGCGCGGACGTGCCGTTCTGCATAGCGGGCGGTACGATGCTCTCGGAGGGGATCGGAGAGATACTTACGCCTCTTCCTGCGCCACCGCGGGCGTTTTTGGTGATCGCAAAGCCCGCGGTCGATGTTTCTACGGCCTATGTATACGGAAATCTGCATGTTGAAACGCTGCAGGATCATCCCGATATCGAGGCGGTTATCGAAGGGATCCGTAGCGGGAGCCTAGAGAAGATGTGCGTCCGTATGGAGAATATATTGGAGCATGTGACGGCGGAAAAATACCCAATAATAAAGGAAATTAAAACGATATTTAATAAATGCGGCGCTTCCGTTTCCTTAATGAGCGGCAGCGGGCCGTCGGTATTCGCTCTTTTTGCGCAGCGGGAGTGGGCGGAGGCGGCTTATGGAACGCTGAAGGAGAGCGGGCTTGCGCCGTCGCTTTTTCTGACAGAGTTTGCCGATACGGGCTGTGAGAGCGCGCCCCGACGGCGCCAATGGAGGAACGGAGATGAAAGAGGATAAGCTGCAGGCGGAGATGGACGAATTTCTGCCGCTGCGGGATGTGGTATTTCGGACGCTCAGGAAGGGGATCCTGACCGGGGAACTAAAGCCGGGAGAGCGGCTGATGGAGATCCATCTGGCCAATCGTCTCGGCGTCAGCCGCACGCCGATCCGGGAGGCGATCCGCAAGCTGGAACTGGAGGGTCTGGTGACGATGATCCCCAGAAAGGGGGCGGAGGTCGCCAATATCACAGAGAAAAATCTGAAAGACGTCCTAGAGGTCAGACGGGCGCTCGAAGAGCTCGCCATCAGGCTGGCCTGCGAGAGGATCGATCAGGAGCGGCTCCTAGAGCTGCAGGGGAAGCGGTATCAGGTCGAGAAGGCTATAAAAACGAAGGATACAGGCTCGATCGCCAGCGCGGACGTGGATTTCCATGATACGATCGTGGAGGCCAGCGGCAATGCGAGGCTGACGCAGCTCGTCAGCAATCTGGGAGAGCAGATGTACCGCTATCGTTTTGAGTATATCAAGGATTCGGACAGACACGCCCAGATCATAGAGGAACACAGGCTGATGTACGAGAGTATCCGGCAGAGGGATCAGGAGAAAGCGGCGGCGGCCGCAAGGGCGCATATAGACGCGCAGGAGGAAGCGATCATGCGCAAGATCCGCAGAGAGCGCGAGGAATGCGGCAGGAAGGCATGATCGAGACGGAATAAGGGCGGCAATAGTGGGAACACTCTCCATAAAGAAAGATCAAAGGAGAGCGATTCCATGAGAAAGGGCAGAAAGGATCTCGGCATTTCTATCTATCTAGCGCAGCTGGCGCTTGTGGCGGCGCTGTCGTCGGCATGGTGGGGGATCCTTTACCCGGATCTGAACATAGCGGGCGAAACGGTCGAGGCGGTTTCCGAGGAGACAAAAGAGCCGGTTTCCGGGGAAACGAAAGAGGCAGTCCCGGAGGAAACAAAAGAAGCGCCCGAGCCGGATCCGCTGGAAAGCGGGAACTCGTTTTTTGAGATACTGGACGCGGAAAAAGGAGAAATTATAATAGGATTTAAGATTTTGGAGCTATTTCGAGAATGAAAGGGAGAGCAGATGGACAGCAATGCACCGATAGGAGTCTTTGACTCGGGCGTGGGTGGGCTCACTGTAATGCGTGAGATCATGCGCCAGATACCGAACGAGCGTATCGTATATTTTGGGGATACGGCGAGAGTCCCGTACGGCAGCAAATCCAGAGAGACTGTTATCCGATATTCCAGACAGATCATCCGCTTTTTGAGGACGCAGGAAGTAAAGGCCATCGTCGTAGCCTGCAATACCGCCAGCGCGTACGCCTTAGACGAGATAGAGGGCGAGATGGAGATCCCGATCATCGGGGTCGTAAAGCCCGGCGCAAAGGCGGCTTCCGGCGTTACCCGCAACGGAAAGATCGGCGTGATCGGTACGGAGGCTACGATAGGCAGCCGGATCTACACCCGCTACATAAAGGAGATCAACGAAAATGCAGAAGTGGTCGGAAAGGCGTGCCCCCTGTTTGTGCCTCTGGTGGAGGAAGGGCTGCTGCACGACCCGGTGACGGACGAGATCGCGATGCGCTATCTGGGGAGCCTGATCGATATCGGTATTGATACACTGATTTTGGGCTGTACGCATTATCCCCTGATCCGCTCCGCGGTTGCAAAGGTGGTAGGGGAAAATGTGACGCTGGTGAACCCCGCTTACGAAACGGCGAAGGAGCTGCGGGAGCTGCTCGAAAAGGAGAATATGCTCAATCCGGTAAGGCCGGAGCTTGGGACGAACCAGTATCAGTTTTTTGTGAGCGATGCGGCGGAGAAGTTTATCCGTTTTGCCAATTCGATCATTAAGTACGGGGTCCTTTCGGCGAAGATCATTCATATAGAAGAATATTAGAGGGAACGATATGACAAAAGATGTACTGCTTTCAATCAGGGGCCTGCAGTTTGAAGGCGAAAATGATGCGAACGATCTGGAAACGATAACGGCGGCGGAGTATTACAAAAAAAATAACAATCATTATGTAATCTATGACGAAGCGACGGAAGGGTATCAGGAGCTGACGAAGAATATCATCAAATGGAACGGGAACAGCCTCGATCTGACCAAAAAGGGGCTGATCAATGTGCATATGATCTTTGAAGAAAAGAAGAAAAATATGACGGATTACCGGACGCCCTTTGGAAGCATTCTGATCGGGATCGATACCTATCAGATTCAGGTCGAGGAGGAACGGGAGCAGATCCATGTCGATGTGGAGTATGCGCTGGAGATCAACTATGAGCACTTGGCGGACTGCAGGATCTCTATGGACGTGCGCGCAAAGGAAGGCCCCGCGGCTCCTGCCTGAAAGGGAAGATTTTTATTACTTGATCGGTTTTGCCCCGGCTTTTTCCTGCGCTTTTTCCATCGCGCGCTTGAAAAAGCCCTTCTTTTTCTGCTCCGGCTGTATGGATTTCCCGTGGAGCCCCTTTACGCCTACGATATAGATACCGCTGACCATAGCCTTTACCTCCCGCTTGACCGGGACGGAATCAAAGATCTTCTCGTCGCAGACGAGCGACATGATCTGGGGGCCTACCTTTGCCTTGACAATGGGGAGCTTGGAGCGGCGCAGATATTTGGGCGTCTGGTCGATGACGAACTGCGGCAGGCCGGAATCCTTCAGGCGCATCCGCTTCTTGTCGATGATGAGCATGGAAACGGACTGCTTATTGGCCTCGATCTGGGCTTCCTGCTCGCTCTGCTTTTTCTGCGCGCGTTTCCCTAAGAAATACAATCCGACGATGATCGCAACGAGAAGCGCGAGTATACATATCAATACGATGGTTCCTGTACTCACAATATCCCTCCTAAAAAATTAAGATCAGGCATATTCTACCATCTCTTTGCGCAGAAAGCAAGAAAAACTGTGGCTACGGGCGCGCGCAGGGGCTATCGTTGCATTGGGGAAAGGAAACGTGATATACTAAGAGAAGCTTTTTCGGAGGTGGGGACATGAGCGTGGCATGGAAAACGGTGTGGGAGATCCTGTCGTTTCCGTATGAACATCTTCTGCTTATCAACGGTATCCTTTCGATCATCATTATCTTTTTCCAGCGAAAGAACCCGTCGTCGGTCTGGACGTGGCTGCTGCTTCTTTATTTTATACCGGTGGCCGGTTTTGTCTTTTATCTGCTGATCGGCGGCGATATGCATAAAAGGAGGATGTTCCGCACAAAAGAGGTGGAGGACCATATCCATGGGGCGATCCACAGTCAGGCGGCGAGGATACGGACCAGAGAATTGCAGGCCGAGTTCCCGCATTTGAAAAAGTATTCGGATCTGATCTATTATAATCTTGAAACGACGGGCTCGATACTGACGGAGAATAACAGGATCAGGATCTTTACCGACGGCAACGAGAAGTTTAACGCGCTGCTGGACGATATACGCAGGGCGGAGAAATTTATCCATCTCCAGTATTATATCATCAAAAACGATGTGCTCTTTGAGCGGATCAAAGAGGCGCTGATCGAGCGCGCCGAGGCCGGCGTGGAGGTGCGTATCCTCTGCGACGGTATGGGAGGGCGTTTTGTCTCAAAGGAGTGCTGGCGGCGTCTGCGCGCCTGCGGGATCCGCACGGCGGTATTTTTCCCGCCGCTGTTAGGGCCGCTGAATCTGCGTATCAATTACCGCAATCACAGAAAGATCGTGGTCATAGACGGGCGGGCCGCGTATGTAGGCGGCTTTAATGTCGGAAAGGAATACATTGGATTAGACGAGCGCTTCGGATACTGGCGAGATACCCACCTGCGGATCGAGGGCGAGGCGGTGGCGAACCTGCAGCTTAGGTTTATCCTAGACTGGAACTATGCGGCGAAGGAGAACCTTTTTACGGAAGAGAAATATTTTGAGCCGCCCTGTGAAAAGATCGGCTCCAGCGGGATACAGATTATATCCAGCGGCCCGGATTCGGAGCTGCAGAATGTCAGGAACAACTATCTGCGACTGATCAACAAAGCGGAGCGGAGCATTTATATCCAGACGCCGTATTTTATCCCGGATGAAGCGATCTACAGCGCGCTCGTCGTGGCGTCGTATTCCGGCGTAGACGTCAACGTCATGATCCCCTGCAAGCCGGATCACCCCTTCGTCTACTGGGCGACGTATTCCTATATCGGCGATCTGGTGATGGCGGGCGCGAAGTGCTATACCTATGATAAGGGCTTCCTTCACGCCAAAGGCCTGATCGTGGATGGGGAGGTATTCTGCTACGGGACGGCCAATATGGATATCCGCAGCTTTAAGCTGAATTTTGAGGTCAATGCGATCGTGTATGACGAGAAAGAAGCGGAAAAGATGACGGACAGCTTCCAAAAAGATCTGGAGGCGTGCACGCAGATCACGAAGGATCTGTATAGCTCGCGGGGGCTGGGCGTGCGCATAAAGGAGCAGGTCAGCCGTCTGCTGTCTCCATTATTGTAAAATATGCGGGGATATGGTAAAATAATAAGTCATGAAAAGAGGGATCGGCAGCATGAAAAAAAGAAGGGTTTTCCTGACAGCGGGCGCGTTGCTTGCGGCGCTGTGCCTAAGCGGATGCGGGTCGGATGAAACGACGCTGTCCAAGATGGAGACTTCTAAGTATGTGGAGCTTGGAACGTATAAGGGATTAGAGGTCTCGGTACCGAAAAAGCAGGAGGTCACAGAGGAATATAAACAAAATTATGTGGATTATATCCTGAGCCAGCACCCGTCGTATACAGACGCGCCGAAGGACTGGAAGGCGGAAACGGGCGATATTGTCAATATCGATTATGTCGGGAAGATCGACGGAGAAGCCTTTGAGGGCGGTTCGGATCAGGGATTTGACTTACAGCTCGGCTCGCACCGCTTTATTGACGGCTTTGAGGACGGCCTGATCGGCGCGGTATCGGGAGAGACGCGGGATGTGGAGCTGAGCTTCCCCGACCCCTATCCGCCCAACCCGGATCTGGCCGGCAGTCCCGTTGTCTTTACGGTAACGGTAAATTCCATTCAGAAGGCGCAGACCCCTGAGCTGACGGACGAATTTGTGCTGATGCTGGGCGTGGGCTGCGAAACGGTGGCGGAGTACGACGAGTATGTGACAAAGCTGCTGGAAGAGGAGTCGCAGCAGACCTATGACAACAATCTGGAGCAGGCGCTGGTGGATAAGGCGATGGAGGGCTGCACGTTCCAAGAGCCTCCCAAAGCGATGGAGGACCAGTATTATGACCGGGCGGTGCGGAATGTTTCCCGCATGGCCTCTGCAAACGGAATGACGCTGGAGGCGATGGTCACGGGGTATTTCGGCTCGACGATGGAGGACTTTGAGGCGCAGGCGAGAGAAGGCGCGGTACTCTCCTGTAAGGAATCGATCATGCTTCAGGAGATCGCGAACCGGGAGGGGATCACGGTCACGCAGAAGGAAGTCGACGCCGCTTTGGAGGAGGCGGCCGCAGAGGGCGGATTTGAAAGCGTCGATAAACTGAAAGAGGCGGGCGGCGACGAGAACTATGAGGATTACGTCATGTGCGAGAAGGTGCTCGCGCTGCTGAAGGAAAACGCCGTTATCACAGAAATGCCGTAAGAGCGGCGAAAATAGAGCAGAACGGGAGAAAAAGACATGGAATTGACCAGTATCAGAGAATTGTATCGCGAAAAAGAGAACTTTATCGGCAAGACGGTCACGGTAGGCGGCTGGGTCAGGAGCATTCGGGATTCCAAGACCTTCGGTTTTATCGTGCTGCATGACGGCTCCTTTTTTGAGACCCTGCAGATCGTGTACGGGGACGGGCTTGAGAACTTTGAAAAGATCGGCAGGCTGAATGTCGGCAGCGCGCTGATCGTTACGGGCGAGCTCGTGGAGACGCCGAAGGCAAAGCAGCCGTTTGAGATTCAGGCGCAGAGGGTCGAGATCGAAGGGAAATCCACGGCGGATTACCCGCTGCAGAAAAAGAGGCATTCGTTGGAATATCTGCGCACGATCGCACATCTGCGTCCGCGCACCAATACGTTTCAGGCGGTATTCCGCGTGCGTTCCCTGATCGCCTATGCGATCCATCAGTTTTTTCAGGAGAGAGGGTTCGTATATGTGCATACGCCGTTGATCACGGGCAGCGACTGCGAGGGAGCGGGCGAGATGTTTCAGGTGACGACGCTGGATCTGGAAAACCTTCCTCTGACGCCGGAGGGGAAACCGGACTATACGAAAGACTTTTTCGGGAAGGAAACGAATCTGACCGTCAGCGGACAGCTGAACGTAGAGACCTTTGCGCAGGCGTTCCGCAATGTCTATACCTTCGGCCCGACGTTCCGGGCGGAAAACTCCAATACGACGCGCCATGCGGCGGAATTTTGGATGATCGAGCCGGAAATCGCCTTTGCCGATCTGGGGGACGATATGGCGCTGGCGGAGGCGATGATAAAATATATCATACGTTATGTATTGGAAAATGCGCCCGAGGAGATGAACTTCTTCCAGCAATTTGTGGACAAGGGGCTGTTGGAACGGCTTCACCACGTAGCGGATTCGGACTTTGCGCATGTGACGTATACGGAAGCGATCGAGATATTGGAACGGCATAACGAAGAGTTTGAATATAAGGTATTCTGGGGCTGCGATCTGCAGACGGAGCACGAGCGCTATCTGACGGAGCGGGAATTTAAGCGTCCGGTCTTTGTCACGGACTATCCGAAGGAGATCAAGGCGTTTTATATGAAATTAAATCCTGATGGAAAAACTGTGGCGGCGATGGACTGTCTGGTACCGGGGATCGGCGAGATCATAGGCGGCAGCCAGCGGGAGGACGATCTTGAGACGTTGGAGAAGCGGATGGACGAGCTGGGCCTGAAAAAAGAGGATTACGGCTTCTATCTGGATCTGCGCAGATACGGCAGCACCAGACATGCGGGCTTTGGGCTTGGGTTTGAGCGCTGCGTCATGTATCTTACCGGCATGGCGAATATCCGCGATGTGATCCCGTTTCCGCGGACCGTTAAAAACTGCGATCTGTAAGAGCGGGGCTTAGCGGCAGGGCGTGTGGAGAAAAGAAAAAAGCATGATATTAAATCATGATTTAATTCTCGAATAGATTACGTAACGGCAGGATAAAACCGGAAGGCGGGTGAAGGGCGGCATGAAGAAAAAAGCGATCTGTGTGGTACTGGCGTGGACTCTGCTCATATTGCAGATCGTACCGGTGAATGCGGCTACCATTTCGCAGTTGAAGCAGCAGCTGGCGGAAACGCAGGCGCAGTTAAATGCCATTAACGGACAGGCATCCGGTCTGGAAGGGCAAAAGGACGCGGTAGAGGAGGAAATCGATGAGCTCGACGGCACGCTGATCGAGCTGATGAGCAGTATCAGCCTTCTGGAGGATGAGATAGAGGACAAAAAGAACGAGATCGACGCGGCGCAGAAGGATCTGGAAGAGGCGACCGCCAAAGAAAAGGCCCAATACGAGGCGATGAAGAAGCGTATCCAGTTTATGTATGAGCGCGGGAACACCACCTATGTGCAGCTCTTGTTCGAGGCCAAAAGCCTCAGCGATATGATGAATAAGGCGGATTACGTGGAAAAGCTCTATGCGTATGACAGAGAGCGCCTGACGGAATATCAGGAGACGCGCCGGGAGGTGGCGGAGCTAAAGACAAGGCTGGAGGAGGAAAAATCCGATCTGGAAGCGGAAGAGTTTGAACTGAAGGAAGAGGAGGAAGCGCTGGAGGCCGCGATCGAAGAAAAGCGGAAGGAAGCCGAGAATTTTGAAGTGCAGATCGCCCAGATCCAGCAGTCCGCGGCGGCTTATAAGGCGCTGATCAAGCAGCAGACCGCGCAGATCAAGCAGCTGGAGGCGGAAGAGGCGGCGAGAAAGGCCAGAGAAGAAGCGGAACGGAAGGCAAAGGAAGCGGCCAATAAGAAGAACACCTCCTCTTCCTCCGCTCCCGCCAGATCGTCGGGTACGCCCGCGAGCGCGGATATCGTTGGTATGATCAACAGCGCGCCGGGGAGCGCAAAGGGGAAGGAGATCGCGGCCTATGCCTGCCGCTTCATCGGGAATCCCTATGTGGCGGGCGGCACCAGCCTGACCAATGGAGCGGACTGCTCCGGCTTTACGCAGGCGGTCTATCGGGATTTCGGGATCTCGATCCCCAGAAATTCGACGTCCCAGCGGGGCTATGGGACGGGCGTCTCTTACGCGGACGCCCAGCCCGGCGATATCGTCTGCTACGCGGGGCATGTGGGTCTGTATATCGGAAACGGCTATATCGTGCACGCGAGCACGCAGAAGACGGGAATTAAGATAACCGCGGCGACCTATAAGGAAATCCTTTCGGTAAGGAGGATCGTGTAGGCGGAAAAGGGGAAAAAGATGGAATGGAAAACGCTGCTGTGCGACGACAGGATCCGCAGCTATCGGGGGAAAAACGTAAGCGATCTGCGGACTGAATTTGAAAAGGACTATCACAGGATCATATTGAGCGCCTCCTTTCGGCGGCTGCAGGATAAGACGCAGGTGTTTCCCTTAGATCAAAGCGATTTTGTCAGGACGCGCCTGACCCATTCTCTGGAGGTCTCCTCTTACGGAAAGTCGCTGGGGCAGAACATTGCGCAGAGTATCATCAGGGATATCCGCGACGAGAGCTTCCTGCCGTCCTATGCAGAGGATATCTGCAATATCTTGCAGTGCGCGGGGCTTTTGCATGATATCGGAAATCCCCCCTTTGGGCATTTCGGGGAGACTGTGATACGGGACTGGTTTACGGAGAATCTGGGGAAGCTGACGTATTTTGGAAGGCCACTGCGTGAGATCTTGACCAAGCAGATGCAGCGGGACTTTGAGTGCTTTGAGGGAAATACGCAGGCGCTGCGGCTGGTGACGAAGCTGCATTATCTGGTGGATATGCACGGAATGAATCTGACGAAGGCGCTGCTGGGCACGATCATCAAATATCCGGTCTCTTCTCTGGAGATCGATAAGAAAAGCGGCGATATCCGAACCAAAAAAATGGGATATTTTTATGCGGACAGAGCAATCTTTGCGGAGATCGAGCAGTCTCTGGGGTTATGCGGCAGGCGGCACCCGCTTGCCTATATCCTAGAGGCCGCGGACGATATCGCTTATCTGACGGCGGATATTGAGGACGCGTTTAAAAAGGGCTGTCTTTCCTTTACCGATCTTTTGAAGGAGCTGCGAAAAGCGGGCGAGGCAAAGGATATGGCAGACTGCCGTGAGCTGTCAGACGGGCTGGAAAGAAGATATGAGAAGGCGCTGGAGAGGGGAGAGGATGCGCCGGAAGTGTACGCGGTGCAGAACTGGCTCGTGCAGGCGCAGGGGCTTTTGATCGCGAGCGCGACCGAAGGGTTTAAGAAGAACTATGCCTCCATCATGGCGGGGACTTATACCAAGGAGCTGCTTTGCGGGACGCGGGGGGAATGGATGGCGGATACGCTGGGCGATATCGCGTATCGGTATGCGTTCGTTTCCAGACCGATCCTAAAGCTGGAGATCGCGGCGGAAAAGATACTGCATTTCCTGCTGGATACCTTTACGGGCGCGGTCCTGTATTATGACACGGACAGGGGGATGACGGAGGTGCAGGAAAAGCTGGTATCGTTGATCTCCTCCAATTATAAGATGATCTATAAGCATGATTCGCAGGATAAGTCCGAAGTGGAAAAGCTGTATCTGCGCCTTTTGCTGGTAACGGACTATATCTGCGGCATGACCGACAGCTATGCGAAACGGTTGTATCAGGAGTTAAGCGGCCAGAGGTAGGGCCGATAGGAAACGCCCCGCCAGAGCGGAAACGCGGCGGGGCGCATCTGCCGGGAACGGCTATTTTTTGGATTTCTCGAATTTGCGGGAAATCTTTTTTTGCGTGTATAGATCCTTCCAGACGGACGGGTGGAACAGGATCAAAAGCGGGAACAGCTCTAAACGTCCGGCCAGCATGTCGAACATCAGCACATATTTGGAAAAGGGAGTCAGCAGGCCGAAATTCCGGGAAGGGCCGACCAGCTCCAGTCCGGGCCCGATATTGTTAAAGGTCGCGGCGACCGCGGTAAAATTGGTGGTCAGATCCTTCTCCTCCATAGAAACGGCCAGTACGGAAGCGGAAAACAGGATCATATAGGTGATAAAGTAGACGTTGATGGAGCGTACCGTTTCATGCTCCACGGCCTTTCCCTCAAATTTGATCTTTTTAATGCTGCGGGGATGGATATAGGAGGTCAGTTCCTTCCCGAGGGTCTTTACGAGGATCACGATACGAGAAACCTTGATCCCGCCGCCCGTGCTGCCCGCGCAGGAGCCGATAAACATGAGCAGGACAAGGACCGTTTTCGCGGCCTGCGGCCAGAGATCGAAATCGACGGTGGAAAAGCCGGTCGTCGTGATAATGGAGGCCACCTGAAAAGCGGCGTGCCGCAGGGCTTCTAAGGCGGAGCCGTACATACTGATGATCTGGAAAAAGACAAACAGGACGGCGGCGAGAATGATCCCCAGATAATAACGGACCTCTTCCATCGAAAACGCTTTTTGGAAATTGTGGAACAGGATAAAGTAGTAGGCGTTGAAATTCACGCCGAAGAGTATCATAAAGACGGTAATGACCCACTGCAGATAAGCGGAATAGCCGGCGATACTGTCCGCCTTGATCCCGAAGCCGCCCGTGCCGGCCGTGCCGAGCGCGGTCGTGAGCGCGTCAAAAACAGGCATTTTGCCCGCAAGGAGCAAACAGATCTCTAAAAGCGTCATGGCAAAGTAGATCAGATACAAGATCCTTGCGGTATGCCGGATCTTGGGGACGAGCTTGCCGACGGAGGGGCCGGGGCTTTCCGCCCGCATCAGGTTGATATTGGAGCCGCCGCTTAACGGGATAACGGCGAGCAGGAATACCAAAACGCCCATGCCCCCGATCCAGTGCGTGAAGCTGCGCCAGAACAGGGCGGTATGGGAAAGCGCTTCCACATTGTCCAGAATGCTGGCCCCGGTCGTCGTAAAGCCGGATACGGTCTCGAACAGGGCGTCCGTAAAGGACGGGATCTCGCCGGAGAGGCAAAAGGGCAGCGCGCCGAAAAAGCTGAGAAAGATCCAGCTCAGGGCGGTCGTAACGCAGCCCTCCTTTAAGTAAAAGACAGAGTCGTCCGGCTTTTTATATACCATGAGCTGGCCGAGCAGCAGACAGAGGGCGGCCACGGCAAGATACCATATCCCCGTATCCTCCCGGTAGAGAACGGCGGTCAGGCAGGGGAGCAATAACAGCAGGGCTTCTATCCTGAGTACGTTTCCTAAAATGTATCGTATGATCGAACTGTTCATGAGCCCCTCCGCTATTGTAAGATATCCTGAATATCGCTAAAGCCCGTGTGGGTCGTGACGATCATGACCGTATCGCCGAGCTGAATGGAATCGTGTCCGCTGGGAATGATGATGGCCCCGTTCCGGTTGATAAAGGCGATCAGCAGATCCTTTTTCAGGGAAAGATCCTTGAGCGGGATTCCCGTAACGCCGGAGCTCTCATAGACCCGGAACTCTATCGCCTCTACCCGGTGGTCGAACATATGATAGAGCGTCTCGATATTGCTGCCCATAGAGTTTTTCTTGGCCCGCACATAGGCGATGATCGCCTCGGAGGTGATATATCTCGGATAGATGACGCTGTCGAGGTCGAGATGATTGATCACGTTCCGAAAGGCCATCCGGTTGATCTTGGTAATGATCTTGGCGTTGGAGATCTGTCTGGCATGGAGCGTGAGCATAATGTTTTCTTCGTCGATACCGGTCAGCGGGACGAAGGATTCCACATATTGGATCCCTTCTTCCCGAAGCAGCTCTTCATCCGTACCGTCGCCGTTGATAATAATGGCTTTGGGAAGGAGGATGCTGAGCTGTTCGCAGCGGGCGCGGTCGCTTTCGATGATCTTGACGGAGATCCCCATCGATAACAGGAGATTGGCCAGATAGTAGGAAGAATTGCCGCCTCCGATGATCATGGTGTTCTTGACCTGATTGGTCTTAAAGCCGATATTTTCCAGAAAAGACTTGGCGACCATTCTTGAAGCGGCAAAGGAGACGATGTCCCCGGCCTCTATCTGAAAATCACCGGAAGGGATATAGACCTCCCCGCTGCGCTCCACGGCGCAGATCAGGATATCGTTCGTGACGTTTGTGCCGAGCTTGGAGATCGGCGTGCCGGCAAGTTTATTTCCCTCCGGCACCCGGAATTTTATCAGCTCGGCTTGGCCGTGCGCGAAGGAATTGACCTCGAGCGCGGTAGGCATATAGAGGATACGCGCCATCTCGTTGGAGGCTTCCAATTCGGGATTGATGATCAGGGCAAGGCCGAGCTTATCCCGCAGATAGCCGGTCTCCTTGCTGTAGTCGGGGGTGCGGACTCTGGCGATGGCCGCGCAGTCGCCGACACGCTTGGCGACCGTGCAGCAGAGCAGGTTTAATTCGTCCGAATCCGTCACCGCGATGATCAGATCCGTATTCTCGATATCGGCCTCCATCTGGACGCCGTAGCTCGCGCCGTTCCCGACCACCCCCATAACGTCGTACAGACTGCTCAGCGTCTGCACCTTCTCAGCGTTCTTATCTATGATCGTAATGTCGTGCCCTTCGCGGGAAAGCTGTTCGATCAGCGTCGCGCCGACCTTGCCGCAGCCGACGATGATGATCTGCAGTCCCTTCTGGGTATTTTTTGCCGCCTGTGTGAACATGGCCATGTCCTCCGTATGAAAATCTCGCTAAGCGTTCCTATTATATCATCAATGGAGAAAAAAGACACTGATTTTTTGGATTCTTTTATGGAATCTTGCAGCAATTTTATACAATCCATAAAAAGGCGGAGACGCTATACTGTCATTATGCAGGCTGCAGACTGTAAATAAACGAATAAGGAGAACGTAAAAAATGAATCACAAGGAGCTGTTTGATCGATTTGAAAACGCGGGAAGGCTGCTTCTGCCGGATACGGAGATCTCTTTCGCGGAGATCTCATGGAAACGGCATCCGGAGTTTGAAGGAGTGGAATTAAAGCATATCGTGACGTCCGCGCAGACGGGCGGTAGGTTCAGCTTTCATCTTGTCAGGATCGCGCCGAACGCAAGGATCGGGAATCATGTCCATGCCACGCAGTTGGAAACGCATGAGGTGATCGCCGGGAAGGGCGTGTGCGTAAACGACGGCGCAGAGCTTCCCTATGAAGCGGGCGTCATATCCCTATTTCCCGCAGGCGCGGCGCATGAAGTGGCCGCAGGGCCCGACGGGCTCTGCCTGTTTGCGAAATTTATGCCCGCCCTCTGCTGATAAGGGGAGGCGCTCCTCCTGCTTTCGCGCCGCAAAACGGCGGGGGGAAGATATTTAAGGGATCGTCTTAGAGGACGATCGGTATGTTAGGGGCGGCAGGCCGACCTGCCGCTTAAATTGCTTAATGAAATGGCTTTGATCACAGAAACCCGCGGTCAAAGCCGTTTCTGTCAGGGTGGCGGATTCGTGGATCAGGCGCTGCGCCTTTCGGACGCGGTTCTGGATCTGAAACTGGTGTGGCGTGAGCCCCACCTCCGCTTTGAAGCTTCTAATAAGGTGGTATTTGCTGATATGGGCGTTTTGCGCCATTTCCCCGACGGTAAGCCTGCGTTCCGGGAACGCTTCCAACCGCCTTTTTAAGTCTTGGATATAGGGCGTATGTATTTTGAGACTCTGGTCGGGGAAAGCGGCGGCTTTCTGCAGACAGCTTAACAGACTTTCCGTCTGCAGGCGGCCGAGCCGTCCCATATCCGGCGTCCGCTCCAGAAGGAGGCGGATACGTTCCCGCAGGGCGGCGATATCCGCGCCGTTTGCAGCGCGCTTGTCAATACACAGGCTGAGCAGGGTATAACGGCCGCGCGCCGAAATGCTGTGCGGCGCATAGGGAAATATGGCAAATGTTTCGTTGGGCCTATAGACACTTGCCTTCCCATTCTTTGTAAGGACTAAGGAACCCTCCAGCAGGATGCCGATCGTCAGTACGGAAACGTGATTATGCAGCGGATAAGATATGGTTGAGTCCTTACAGAAGATCAGCTCCATGCCTGCCCCTGCGCTGTATAGATAACGGATATCGTTTGCAGTCATAGCGTTTCCTCGCAGTCTGTAGGTTTGCTTTGCGCTCCCGGTGCGGTATTTCCGAGTATTTCTTGCGGAGCGCAGATCAGATGGGGGATAGGATCCTGTCACTGATATAAGTTTGTTACGCGCCGCCTATAGAGGCGGAACGCCTCCCATCTGGTATAACGGTATTATTATACTATGGATAGAATAAAAGAGGAATAGGAGGTTTTTAAAAGGCCGGAGCGCAAGTCATAGCGCTGTGCTCTGCCGCATACATTGTAAAAATAATGTGTTCAGGGGGATTTCCTTTGAAGGATTATATCGAGGAAAGGGCAGCCAATATCGCCAGATATATCATTGAAAACAATGCTACGGTGAGGCAGACGGCGAAACAGTTTGGGATCAGCAAGAGTACGGTGCATAAGGACGTGACGGAACGTCTTGCGCAGATCCATCCGGGGCTGGCGAAGGAAGCGAGAAAGGTACTGGACGTGAATAAGTCGGAACGGCATATCAGGGGAGGACTGGCAACAAGAGAAAAATATCTGCATCAGCATATATGAAAAAATGACGGCGGCGGGCCTGTGACGGAAGTCCGCCCGCTCCGGTATCCATATATCCTAAGGCTAAAAAAAGAATGGGACGGGCTGGGGGAAGGAAACCGCTTGTAATGCGAAAGCGCTTACCTTATAATAAGAGAATAAAATACGACAGGAGGAAAAGATCCGTGGAACAGGAAAAGGTGCTCGTGATCGACTTTGGCGGTCAATATAATCAGCTTGTCGCCAGACGCGTACGCGAATGTAATGTATATTGTGAAATATATTCTTATAAAACCCCTCTGGAACAGATCGCGGCGATGAAGCCGCGGGGAATCATTTTAACAGGAGGCCCCAACAGCTGCTATGAGAAGGACTCTCCGACCTGCAGGAAGGAGCTGTTTGCGCTGGGGATCCCCGTATTGGGCTTATGCTACGGCGCGCAGCTGATGATGCACGTATTGGGGGGCCGGGTAGAAAGAGCCGCTGTGCGAGAATATGGGAAAACGGAGCTGATGGTAGAGGGCGATTCTTTCTTATTTAAAGATGTTTCAAAGAAAAGCGTCTGTTGGATGAGCCACTTTGACCAGATCACAAAGGCGGCGCCGGGATTTGCCGTCACTGCGCATACGGCGGACTGTCCGATCGCCGCCGCGGAGGATCGGGCGCGCGGCCTGTATGCGCTGCAGTTCCATCCGGAAGTGCTGCATACGCAGGAAGGAATGAAAATGCTTTACAATTTCGTAAGGAATATCTGCGGCTGTGCGGGAACGTGGAGGATGGATTCCTTTGTAGAGCGTTCGATAGCGGAAATACGCGAAAAGATAGGCGCAGGACGGGCGCTGTGCGCGCTTTCGGGCGGAGTCGATTCCTCGGTAGCGGCGGTCATGCTGGCGAAGGCGATCGGGAACCAGCTTACCTGCGTTTTTGTAGATCACGGTCTGCTGCGTAAAAATGAAGGGGATGAGGTGGAGGCGGTATTCGGACCGGACGGGCCTTACCAGCTTCAGTTTATCCGCGTAAACGCGCAGCAGAGATTTTATGAAAAGCTGGCCGGAGTAGAGGAACCGGAGAAAAAGCGGAAGATCATCGGGGAAGAATTTATCCGGGTATTCGAGGAAGAGGCGAAAAAGATCGGGGCGGTGGATTTCCTCGTGCAGGGAACCATTTATCCCGATGTGGTGGAAAGCGGGTTAGGCGGAGAGTCGGCGGTCATTAAATCGCACCATAACGTGGGCGGCCTGCCGGACTGCGTAGATTTTAAAGAGATCATAGAGCCGCTGCGGAATCTGTTTAAGGACGAGGTGCGGAAGGCGGGACTGGAACTGGGGATCCCGGAGAATCTGGTGTACCGTCAGCCGTTCCCGGGCCCGGGTCTCGGCATCCGCATTATCGGAGAGGTAACAGAAGAAAAGGTAAGGATCGTGCAGGAGGCGGACGCGATCTATCGGGAAGAGATCGGAAAGGCGGGACTGGATAAAACGATTGGACAGTATTTTGCCGCCCTGACGAATATGCGTTCGGTGGGCGTGATGGGCG
>CANQTG010000013.1 GCA_947626715.1 uncultured Lachnospiraceae bacterium
AATTTTTGGGAGGCCCCCGTAAAAAGGCGAACGCTCTTGGTTCTCTTAGGAGGCGAACGCTCTATCCTGCTGAGCTACGGAGACCTATGCCGCACAGGCGCTTTCCAAATCCCTTCAGGCCCGCACAGACTTTCAAAGTTTGCTCGCGAGTCTTGGCGCAGGATCTGAGCCTGCTTTCGCAGATATCTTCTGATCCGAATTTCTGCGCATTTCTCGCGGAGCGTATATCCGATGGGAGATTGGAAAATCGTCTCCCACCTGATATAAATTTTCCTTTTTCAGTGTAACATAAACGAAAAATAATGGCAAGAGATGTCTGCGCGATCTCCCGCCGGATTTTGACGCTATCCTTCCGGGAAGTTGATATAGCCCTGCAGCCAGACCACGCCCTTAAAGCGCCTGCCTGCCGCCGGCTCTCCTAACAGATCCTCTTCGTTGATACACAGATCAAAGATCAGATCGTTGCAGTTGAGCGTCATATGATAGATATGCTCGCCGCTCATAAAATTCTGCAGCTTATGGCATTCTAAGATTTCCCCGAGGATCGAATACTGGTCGCATTCCACCCCATAGGGCATAAAGTAAGTATCCACGATACTGAATACATCTTCATTCTGGATCTTTTTGGAGATTGCCGTATAGGTATCCATATCCTCCAGAGTCAGATTTTCGATCGCTTCCTCATCTCCTCTGCGCGCCGCCGCGATCAAATGGCTCCTGTTTTTTGCCGCCTGTCTGACCTTTTTCTTTTCCTTTTCATTTTTAATGATCGGCATCAGTATCGTTCCCTGACAGGAAAGCGCAGACAGCGTCAGGGACGTGCCCTTGACCGGGAGCCCGTTGCGGCTCTGGTATTTTAAATACGAGATCACATTCTGGAAATAAAAGATCAGCGATACCCCGATCCTTAGATCGTCGCAGATACCCGCATACGATTCCTTTTCCGCATGGCGCTCTATCGAAACGTCCTCCTTTGAGCTGATATAGCTTCCCCGCAGATACGGAAAATAGTAATTGTAAATATAGTTGTTATTTTCATCAAATTCCCCGCGGACGGCGATCCCGATATTTTCTGCAAAATCCTTACAGCATTCTACAAAAATATAATCCCCGTGGTCTGACAGGGAAATATACTCCCGCCGTCCCGCCGTACGGATACAGTCTGTGATCAAAAGCTGAAGCTGCTGCTTATTCTTGAGTTGGCCGAATCCTATGGCACGCAAATATTTATGCATGGATTTCACCTCGTTTTCCCGCCGATTGTCTGTTTCGCCGATCTTCCCCGGCGCCTTCCGCCGCTATTTCAGGAACTTCTGTCCGCCCATATAAGGCTGCAGGACTTCGGGAATGCGGACGGAGCCGTCGGCCTGCAGATTATTTTCCAGAAATGCGATCAGCATTCTGGGCGGCGCGACTACCGTATTATTTAGTGTATGCGCGAAATACTTGCCCTTTTCTCCGCTTACGCGGATTTTTAACCTTCTGGCCTGCGCGTCTCCCAGATTGGAGCAGCTCCCTACCTCAAAATATTTCTTCTGCCTCGGGGACCAAGCCTCTACGTCGAAGGATTTTACCTTGAGATCCGCCAGATCGCCCGAGCAGCATTCCAGCGTCCTGACGGGGATCTCCATAGAACGGAACAGATCGACCGTATTTTTCCAAAGCCTGTCAAACCACATGGGGGATTCCTCCGGTTTGCACACGACGATCATTTCCTGCTTTTCAAACTGATGAATGCGGTAAACGCCGCGCTCCTCTAACCCGTGCGCGCCTTTTTCCTTCCGAAAGCACGGCGAATAGCTTGTCAGCGTCTGCGGCAGCTTTTCCTCTGGAATGATCGTATCGATGAATTTCCCGATCATCGAGTGCTCGCTCGTACCAATTAAGTATAAATCCTCGCCCTCGATTTTATACATCATGGCATCCATCTCCGCAAAGCTCATCACGCCGGTCACGACGTTGCTGCGGATCATAAACGGGGGCACACAATAGGTAAAGCCCCGCCCGATCATGAAATCTCTTGCATAGGCGATGACCGCGGAATGCAGCCGCGCGATATCGCCCATCAGATAATAGAAACCGTTGCCCGCTACCTTTCTTGCGCTGTCTAAGTCGATACCGTTTAGCCGCTCCATGATCTCCGTATGATACGGGATCTCAAAATCCGGCACTATTGGTTCCCCGTATTTTGTCACTTCTACGTTTTCCGTATCGTTCTTCCCGATCGGGACGCTCGGATCGATGATATTCGGGATCGTCATCATGATCTTGGTGACCTTTTCATTCAGTTCCTTTTCCTTTTCTTCCAGCTCTACAAGGCGTTTGGCGTTCGCCGCGACCTCCGCCTTTTTTTCCTCCGCCTCGCTGCGTTTTCCCTGCGCCATCAGCGCGCCGATCTCTTTGGAGATCTTATTGCGTCCCGCCCTGAGAGAATCCGCCTCCTGCTGCGTCTTTCTGCTCTCCGCATCCAGCCGGATGATCTCGTCCACCAACGGCAGCTTCTCATCTTGAAATTTCTTTTTGATATTCTCCTTTACAGCTTCGGGGTTTTCCCGCAAAAATTTAATATCTATCATTTTCGATAAGCTCCTTCCTTTTAATCGAGCACGTCCTGAATATAGAGCGCTTCTTTTTCCAACAGATTCAGGGCGTTTTCCCTGAAATAAGGCTTGCCCGTCTTGTCCTCCACAATACGCAGCACCGGCTTTTCAGGAAATTCCTTATTCTGCCGTATCACGACGCCGACCTCTCCCGTATTGATTCTTACGCGGCTTCCGATCGGATATGCGACGATGATCTTTAAAAATTCGTCTACTATTTTACCATCAAATTTTGTATTTTTAAAGAGTTTCAGAGATTCTATCGCCTCATAGACTCTTTTTTGTTCACAGGCGATACCGCTGATCGCTTCGTCAAAGGCATCGCAGATACTCATAATGCGTATCTCCGTCGGGATCTCCCTGCTGTGGAACGGGAATCCCGTCCCGTCCAGCCTTTCATGGTGCGATAAGATAATATTCTTACTGATCTGCTCCAGCCAGTTTTCCTTTTCAACGGAAGAATATCCGTATATCGTGTGCTTTTTATATTCCGCTTTCTGATTTTCAGGCATGTTTTCCATATCGATATTGGCAAACTGCACCTGCATATATCTAAGTCCCATATCATGCAGCAGACAGCCTACCCCGATCGCATGGACGGCGTCATGCCCTAGTTTCAATCGCAGCGCCAGCATGGTAGACAAAATGCTACAATTTACAGAATGTTCATACAGATCAGGGCTCCTGTCGTTGATCTCTATGATCTTCTCGACTACGTTCTCTTCTTCCAGAATATCGTCCAAAATAGCGGAAGTTGTATTGCTCAATTCGCACAGATCTTTATTTTCTTGATAAATATGGTTTTCCAGTATATTCTGAATCTGTTTTTTACATTTTTGATGTACTTCCCTTACTTTTTCCTTATGCGGCTTTTCCTTTGCTTCCTCTCTTACGCTCTCGTCTTCTTCTGTCCAAACGCCCACAGTCTCCCTGCGTACTGCCGCCGGCCGTTTCTTTTCTATAATCTCTTCTTCTTTAATATAGACCTCCTCAATGCCAAGCTCTTTTAAAAGGCTGATATACTTTTCCTTTAGTACCGTGCCCTCCGACAAAAGAACCTGAAATTTTGAAGTAAAAACAGGTTTTGCTAATATTTCCCCGTCCCGGATATCATATACACTGCATTTTTTCACGCGATCACGTACCTTTAACTATTTTCCCCGATTGCTATCTCAAGCGCCTGTTCTTCTTCTGCTCCCAGCGGGATCTCGCATTTTCCTTCATGGATCTCCTTCGTATAGGAATAGCACCCGTCGCTGCTGTGGACCGAATTCATGATAAACCCGTCGTTCCTTTGATTCAGCATAGCCAGACAAAAGCTCAGCTTTCCGCCCATCTGCTTAAACGCGTCATACTTTACGATTCCGCATTTCTGATAGGTATATTCCATATTAAGGAAAAGTTTGCGGATATCCTTTTTATTTTTTTCCGTTACCGTTTTGAGAAAGCCGTTATCCTCAATGATCCCTGCGATCTCCTTCTCAAGGCTCTTCCCGTCCTTTCCGCTCACAAAGGCGTCGAGCCTCTTTTTTATCTTAGAGAGCTTCGTCATCTGTACGATGACCAAGACCGCCAAGATCACGATCAGCACCGCCATTCCGATAAAGATATATGCAGGATCAAGAGAAGCAAGTCCCAAACTTTCCAATAGTGCGCTGGACATAATTTTCCTCCGTATATAAATGATTTATCTTATGATCAGATCCTTCAGCCTGTCAAAATCCTCATGAGAAAAAAATTCTATTTCTATCTTGCCGCTGCCGTTTTCTTTTGCAGAGATACTTACCTTTGTTCCTAAAATATCCTTCATTTTCTCCGCGGCGCTCTGGTAAATATATTCCAGACTCTTATTTTTCTCAGGAGGCTTTTTTTCCGTTTTCGGCTTGTTTAAGCTTTTTACGAGTTTCTCTACGTCCCGGACGCTCAGCTTTTCGTCAAAGATCCGCTGGGCGATCGTATACTGCTGTCCCGCGTCCTCGATCGCAAGCAGCGCCCGCGCGTGTCCGGTACTGATCATCTCGTCTATAACCATCTGCTGCACTTCGTCGCAGAGCTTTAAAAGACGCATGGAGTTGGTCACGGCGGCCCTGCTCTTAGAAACTCTCTCGGCTACCTCGTCCTGCTTTAAATGAAATTCCGTCAAAAGCCTTTTATAAGCCTGCGCTTCTTCGATCGGATTAAGATTCTCACGCTGAATATTCTCGATCAGGGAGATTTCCACGATCTCCTGATCGGTCAGATCCCGAATGATAACGGGGACTTCCTTTAATCCCGCCAGCTTTGCCGCGCGCCATCTTCTTTCTCCAGCGATGATCTCATAATAGCTTTTCCTGTCCTGAACGAGGATAGGCTGCAAAAGCCCGAACTGTTTGATAGAATCCGCCAATTCCTGAAGGCTGTCCTCGTCAAAATTTTTACGTGGCTGCTCCCTGTTCGGCTCTACCTTCGTGATCTTTACGAGCGTTTCCGAGCCCTTTTCTCCCTGCGCTTCCGCTTCTCTGCCGCTTTTCTTACTGTCGCCGATCGCGTTTGGAATCAAAGAATCCAAACCCTTTCCCAATCCTCTTGCCATCTTCTCTCTAACCCTCTCTTCCAATCACTTCGTCCGCCAACATCTGATAGCTCACCGCGCCGGCCGATTTGGGATCATATGTCTGGATCGGCATCCCGTGGCTCGGCGCTTCCGCCAGACGGATATTTCTCGGAATGATCGTCTTATAGATCTTCTGATTCAGATTCTTTTTCACATTTTCCACGACCTGAGCCGATAAATTCGTACGGGAATCATACATCGTAAAGACTACGCCTTCCATATCCAGCTTTGGATTTAATCTTTCCTTTACCAGATTTACGGTATGGATCAGCTGGCTCAAACCCTCCAGCGCATAATATTCGCATTGAATCGGGACGAGCACCGTATCCGCCGTCGTCATTGCGTTGATCGTCAAGGTATTGAGGGAAGGCGGGCAGTCGATGATGATAAAATCATAGGAATCCCTTACCCAGTCGATCTCGTTCTTTAATATGTACTCCTTCTTCTCGACCCCGATCAATTCGATCTCCGCCGCCGCAAGGTTGACGTTTGACGGCAGGACCGATACCTTAGGGATAACGTCCTTCAGAATGCAATCCTCTACGGAGCATTCTCCCAATATCAGCTCATAGATCGTATTTTCCAGATTGTTCTTATCAATGCCGTATCCGCTCGTCGCGTTGCCCTGCGGATCGCAGTCTATCAATAATACCTTTTTATTTTTTGCAGCAAGAGACGCCGATAAATTGATAGAAGTAGTTGTCTTTCCTACGCCGCCTTTTTGATTTGCTACTGCTATAACTCTTCCCATTGGTGATTCGCCTTTCGTTCGTTCTTGTTATTTTATTAATCTTTCCAAGACTCGATACTTATTTCCTATCTGATTTTTTGCTATGTGGTCAATTATAACACGTTCTTATAGCAGAATCTATATGATTTCCGATTTTTTTTACGATTCCGCTTTTAAAATGTTTCACGGATCTGCTTCTTAACCTTAAAAATGTTTCACGGATTCCGCTCACAATATCTTGAAGAATGTTTCACGTGAAACATCTACATCTTGTTATTGGAAAATTCCGACAGAAAATGTTTCACGTGAAACATTTATTACAGGTATCTGTCGGGAATAAAAAAGTGCCCGATATTTCAGAGCACTTTTTCTTATTCATATTTCAATCAGATTATTCTTGATTGCAAACACCGCCGCCTGCGTCCTATCGGCCACGTCGATTTTCTTAAAAATACTGGAGATATGATTTTTCACCGTCCGTTCGCTGATCTTCATAGTTTCCCCGATCTCTTTGTTGAACATTCCTTTGGCTACCAAAATCAATACTTCCATTTCCCGTTTTGTCAGGGATTCGATCTTATCGCGGTTATTGTTTCTGGCGATCAATCTGGAATTTAAAACCGGAATCAGCTCCGGCTGAATATACATCTCGCCTCTTAAGACGACTTCGATCGCATTCCGCAATTCCGCCGAGCTGGAATTTTTTAGTAAATATCCGTCTACGCCGATATCGACCGCTTTCATCAGATAATCGACTTCGTCGTGCACCGTCAAGATCAAGATCTTGATTGGCAGATCCGTACATTTAATTTCTTTCAACACATCAATACCGTTTTTATTCGGCATATTAATATCCAAAAGCAAAACCTGCGGTATCGTATTCTCTAAAATTTTAAGGCACTCTTCTCCATCGCTTGCTTCCGCTATGATCTCTATATCTCCGTCAAACTCCAACAACTGCCGGATCCCCTCCCGGATCATCGCATGATCGTCAACAATCATTACTTTAATGCTCATAGCTCCGCCCCCCCCTAACTTTCACCCTTATATATTTTTTTGTTCTTTACGCTTTATACACCTCTTATTTATACTCTTATACAATATTATAACAACAATTATCAAAAAATCCAACATAAAAATTATTATTTCACATTTTCGACAGGGATCTTTATTTCTATCTCCGTTCCCTGATTCGGAGCGCTCATGATCTTACAGGAGCCGGAGAGGGCTTTGGCTCTTTCCTTGATGATGAGCAGGCCAAAATGCTTTTCCTTTTTCTGCTCCAGATCAAACCCGATCCCGTCGTCCTTGATATGCAGCACCACTGCATCCTTTCTTTTTTTCAGGGAGATTGTAACGCAGCTTCCCTGAGAATGCTTGCAGGCATTGCCGACACATTCCTGAATGATACGGAAAAGCTCGACCGAATCGCTTTCCTTCTTAAATAGGATATCGTCGATCTCGGAAACGATCTTCATTTCCGAATTTTCTTTTTGTTTATCAAGCAGCCAAGAAATAGAATTTTTTAAATCCAGATCGTCCAGCATCATCGGCCTTAGATTAAAGATCGTATTTCTGATCTCCTCTATGATCAGATTAATATTCTGCTGTACTACGGCAATGATCAGTTTCGCCTGTACCGGATCGACGTCGACATACTTAAACGCCAGCTCCAGCTTATGGACTAAGTGCGCCAGATTTTGAAGGGACGTATCGTGAAGATCCCTCGCGATCCTTCGGCGGTCTAATTCCTGAATATCAAATATCAGCTCTTTTTTTTCGTTTTTCATCTTTTCCCCCGGGTCTAATCTTGTAAGCTTGACTATTTTCCTTTATAATGAAATCGAATCAGAAAATACTTCATGATATGGAAAAAGAGGTATCTTAATTTTATGAATAAAAATATAAAAATAACCGCGATCCTTACAGGAACGGCCATCACGGCAATCCATATATTTAATAGGATACAATATTCCTTATCGACTGTAAAGGATACCTTTAGTACTATGGAAAACAAGTATTATGAATGGCGTTTTGGAAAGATCCGCTATATGAAAAAGGGAAGCGGCACGCCTCTTCTGCTCATTCATAATCTGACGGCGGGCAGTTCCCTCTATGAATTTCATAAAATTATGGGAGAACTGTCCGAAAAATATGAGGTCTACGCACTCGATCTGCTTGGATACGGCTTATCTGACAAACCCCGCATGACCTATACCAGCTTTCTGTATGTGCAGCTCATCACGGACTTTGTAAAAAACGTCATAGGAAGAAAGACCGACATCATCGTAACGGGGGATTCCTCCCAGCTTGCCGTTATGACCTGCCATAACAATCCCGAAGTCTTTAACCGGATCATTTTGATCAATCCGCAGAGCCTCCATCAGCTCAACCTGATCCCGACCAAACAGACAAAGGCGTTAAAGCTCCTGATCGAGCTTCCCATTCTAGGCACCTTTGTCTATAATATCATAAATTCCAAGCACGCTTTCAGAAAACTGTTTACAAAGCAATACTTCTTCGATCCGTCGAAAATACAGGAAAGCGATATCATGGCCTATGTGGAAGCCAGCCATTTAGACCTTATCCATGCAAAATATACCTTTTCCAGTTATCTGGGCAGATATATGAACTTCAATATCCTGCACGCGTTAAAGGAGATCAACCACAGTATCTTTTTTATCGCGGGCGAAAAGAAAGCCGATATCAAAGCGATCGTGGAAAACTATCTGTACTATAATAATTCCATAGAGACCGCTTATATCCCGGACACCAAACAGTATCCGCACCTTGAATCGCCGCAGAAGCTATTGAGCCAGATTTCCATCTTTTTAAATTAACGCAGAGGTTCTTTTGAAGGAAGCCCCGCTTTTCTCGGAAAAGCAGGCGGGGTTTCTTTTATTTTGCGTATCAGGAGTATCGTCCGCTTTAGATCTGAAAACGGGAGGATAAAATCCTTTTTTTCTTCTATCTTAGCTCCCAGCAATCCGACCGCTCTCTCGGCAGACGGCAATTCTTCCATGGCCCGCTCCGATTTATAGGCGGCAAAGATCCCTCCCCTTTTTACAAAGGGGATACAATATTCCGAAAGCGTGGAAAGGTTCGCCACCGCTCTGGAAACGCACAGATCGTAAGAGGCTCTCATAGTATCCTGTCTTGCAAGATCCTCCGCCCGCCCATGCACCGCGTCCGTATCTTCCAGCTTCAGCTCCTTTGTTACCTCCTCCAAAAATGTGATCCTCTTTTTCAGGGAATCAAGAAGCGTGAGCTTTACATGCGGAAACATGATCTTTAACGGAATCCCCGGAAAGCCCGCTCCCGTTCCCACGTCGAGAAGATTTCCAACCTGTCCCATATCCAGAAAGGCCGCCAGAGAAAGGCTGTCCAGAAAATGCTTCTTTAAAACCTCCTCAAACTCCGTGATCGCGGTCAGATTCATATACTGATTCCACTGCGTCAAAAGCTCATAATATCTTATAAACTGACATTTTTGTCGTTTTTCTAATTTGATCGACCAGTCTGAAAGCGCCTGTTCAAAATATTCGGGAAAGACCGGCTCCCTTTGTTCCATATCCTTATAAACCATCGCTTTTCTTTTTTTCTTCTCTGTTATAATGCTCCAAAAAAACCAACAGTACGGAAATATCCGCTGGAGAAACGCCCGATATCCGGGATGCCTGTCCGACGGAAACGGGACGGTAAGCCGCGAGCTTTTGTCTCGCCTCTGTCCGCAGGCTCGGGATCTTATCGTAATCAAGGTTTTCCGGTATCGTTTTCTTTTCCATCTTTTTATACTGTTCCACCTGACGCAGCTGCCTTGCGATATAGCCTTCATATTTGATCTCAATCTCTACCTGACAGATCACGTCGTCTGGCAAAGGCTTTCTTTCCGTATCGATCTTCCTTAATTTCTCATAGGAAAGCTCGGGCCTGCACATCAGCTCCGCCAGATTCGTGCCGCTGCGGATCGGCGCGCTCTGGCAGTCCTCCATAAATTTCTGATTTTCCGCCGACGCCCCGATGGAAGTATGCTTCAGGCGGTCGATCTCTTCCTCGATCAGCTCCCGCTTTCTGCATACCTTCCGATACGCTTCTTCCGATACCAGACCGATCCGATATCCCTTTTCCCGCAGACGCAGATCGGCGTTATCCTGACGCAGCAGCAGACGGTACTCCGCTCTCGAGGTCATCATACGATACGGCTCCTGCGTCTCCTTCGTCACAAGATCGTCGATCAATACGCCGATATACGCCTCCGAACGATCCAGCACGAAGGGCTCTCTTCCCAATATCTCCATCGCCGCATTGATCCCCGCAATAAGCCCCTGCGCGGCCGCTTCCTCATAGCCGCTGCTGCCGTTGATCTGCCCTCCGCTGAACAGCCCTCTGATCTTCTTAAATTCCAGCGTGGGCCTTAGCTGCACCGCGTCGATACAATCATATTCGATCGCATAGGCGTTGCGGACGATCTTACAATGCTCCAGTCCCGGCACGCTGCGGTACATGGAAAGCTGCACGTCCTCCGGCAGAGAGGAGGACATTCCCCCGACATACATCTCATTGGTATGCAGGCCCTCCGGTTCGATAAAGACCTGATGTCTGCTCTTATCCGCGAACTTCACTACCTTATCTTCGATCGAAGGGCAGTAGCGCGGGCCCGTCCCCTCTATGATCCCGGCATAGATGGGGGAACGATCCAGATTATTTCTTATGATCTCATGCGTCTTTTCGTTCGTATAGGTCAGATAGCAGGGAACCTGCTCGATCTGTACGGTCTCGGGATCGGTAGAAAAAGAGAAGGGGACGACTCTTTCGCTTCCCCATTGGATCTCCATTTTGGAAAAATCCAGAGAACGCTTATCCATTCTCGCAGGAGTGCCCGTTTTAAAACGCCTCGTCTTGATCCCGAGCTCCTTTAAGGAATCCGTCAGATGCGTCGCGGCCTGCAGGCCGTTCGGCCCGGTATAGCTGATCGCTTCGCCGCACAGACAGCGGGCGTTTAAATAAGTGCCCGTACACAGGATCACCGCCCTGCTCTCATAGACCGCCCCGGTAAACGTTACAACGCCGATCGCCTCTTTTTCAAAGATCCCTTCCTTATCCGCGATATCCTTCGTCAATATCCGGCAGACCTCCGTCTGCTTTACCGTCAAATGCTCTTGATTTTCGATCACCCTGCGCATTTCTCTGGTATAGTCCGCCTTATCCGCCTGAGCCCGCAGAGAATGCACCGCAGGGCCTTTTGAAAGATTCAGCATTTTAGACTGGATAAAGGTCTTATCAATATTTTTCCCCATCTCCCCGCCGAGCGCATCCAATTCGCGGACAAGATGGCCTTTGGAAGATCCTCCGATATTGGGATTGCACGGCATTAACGCAATGCTGTCCACGCTTACCATAAAGATCACGGTCTCAAGCCCCAGCCTCGCGCACGCAAGCGCGGCCTCGCACCCCGCGTGCCCCGCGCCTATCACGCAGACGTCTACTTTTTCTCTGATCCCGGGCATTTTTACAAGCTCCTTTATTTTCCCATACAAAACTTGGAAAAGATCTCGTCGATCAGATCCTCTCCTACCTCTTCCCCGACGATCCTCCCCAAAGCCGAATACGCGCTCATCAGATCGATCGTATAGAGATCCTCCGGCATGGCGAGGGAAATACTCTTTTTCACCATTTCAAGACTTTCACGAGCCTCCGACACCGCTTTCTTATGGCGCAGGTTTGTTAGGTACACCTCATTTTCAAAAGAGACCGTTCCGTGAAAAAATTCCTGCCTCAGAATTTCATACAGATTATCCAGTCCCTCTTTTGACTTTATAGAGCAGACCACGATCGGATAAGCAAGCCGATAGGCCGTACAGAGCATTTCTTTTGTGATAACGGGAGGAAGATCCGACTTATTCAATAAAATAACGACGTTTTTCTTTTCTATGCTGTTTAAAATGATACGGTCATTCTCATCGAAATCAACGGAAGAATCCATGACATACAAGATCAGATCGGCGCTTTCCGCGGCCCTTAAGGCTTTTTCAACGCCGATCCTTTCCACGACGTCCTCGGTAAGCCGGATCCCCGCCGTATCGATCACATGCAGGCCGATCTCCCCGATCCGTATCGTTTCCTCGACCGTATCCCGCGTCGTTCCCGCGATATCCGTTACGATCGCCCTTTCTTCTCCGGCAAGGAAATTTAAAAGAGAAGACTTTCCCGCATTCGGCTTTCCCAAAATCACCGTGCGGATCCCCTCCCGCATAATCCTGCCTTGATCCGCATTCTTTATCAGTTCATCGAGCTTTCCGATAACGGTGTCCAAAACCTTTGACAGTCTGTCGGGATATCCCTCTAAACTGATATGCTCCGGGTCGTCTAAAGCCGATTCTATGAACGCGACCTCATAAAGGATCTTTTCCCTGAGCTCTTTAATATAAGAAGAGACCGAGCCCTGAAGCTGGCATAAGGAAGATCTTAAAGCCAGACTGCTCTGAGACTGTATCAGATCCATGACCGCCTCCGCTTCCGTAAGATCGATACGTCCATGCAGAAACGCGCGCTTTGTAAACTCCCCCGGCTGCGCAAGCCTCGCGCCGTTTTGAAGCACCAGCTCTAAGACCCGGTTCGTGAGCAAAACGCCGCCATGACAATTAATCTCAACCGTATCCTCCGTCGTATAGCTTTTGGGAGCGCGCATAACGGAAACCATGACCTCGTCGAGTATCTCCTCCCCTTCATAGAGAAACCCATAATGGATCGTATGGCTTTTTACGTCGTACAGGCTCTTACAGCTTCCCTTCATGCGAAAGACCTTGTCCGCGACCGTGAGCGCATTATCTCCGCTGATCCGTACGATACTGATACCTGAACTTGACATAGCCGTCGCAACCGCGGCGATCGTTTCCGTATCCATAAAATCAATCTCCATCCAAACAACAGACAATCGTTTAAAAACATAAATACCCGGCCGATTTCCAGCCGGGTCTTAGGAAAGCATAAGAGCCTGAACTAACGCTTTAAGGTAACGACCACATGCCTGAACGGTTCATCCCCTTCGCTGTGCGTCGTCACATATCGGTCATTCTGAAGCGCCGAATGAATGATCCTTCTTTCATAAGGATTCATAGGCTCTAAAGAAACGGGGCGTTTCGTCCTTTTTACCTTAAAGGCGATATTTTTTGCAAGATTTTCAAGCGTATCTTTTCTTCTCTTTCTGTAATTTTCCGTATCGACCTTGACCCGGATATAATTTTCAACGTCCCGGTTCACCACCAGAGAAGTAAGGTACTGCAGCGAATCCAAAGTCTGTCCGCGCTTCCCGATCAAGACCCCCATCTCGTCGCCGCTTAAATCGATATTCATCAGATTTTCAATATCGTCATATTCGATATTGATCGTCACCGTAAGATTCATGGCCTCAAAAACGTCCTGCAAAAACTTTTTCGCGATATCGTCAACCGAAGATTTTACCCTTGCCTTGATCACAGCCGCTCTCGAACCGATCCCCAGAAATCCAGAAGAGCCTTCTTCGATCACTTCATATTCCAGTCTGTCGCTTGTTACGGAAAATTTCTGGCACGCCTCTGTGATGGCGTCGTCCACTGTCTTAGCGCTTACTTCTACGAAATCCATTTTATACTCCTCCTATTTATTATTCTTTTCATTATACTCTTTTACAAGATTGGCCTTTGCCGCGATACTCCCGGGGGTTTTATGAGTTTCATAATATTCTTCGGCTTTTTTCAGCATTTCATCCTTCTGCTGCTGCGTATACAGAGACTTGGAAGAATTCATCCTGCGGGTGTTCATGGAAGCGTAATTATTGAGATCCTTCCCAGAAACGCCCATCTTTTCGAGCTTCTTTTCCCGCTTTTCCATATTTTTCTTGATCAGCTCGTCCAGATCGACCTTATCAAGATGTCTGTTAATCAAAATCTGCTGGATACACCGCACGACGGCGCCGGCTATCCAGTAGATCCCCATACCGGCGGGCAGGGAAAAACAAAAGATCGCGGACATGATCGGCATCATCAGATTCATCGTCTTCATGGAAGCCGCGACATTATCCGGCTGTCCGCTGTTATTTTCCGGCTGCGGCATCAGCTTAACATTCAGCCACTGCGTCAGGGCGGCCAAGACGGGCACGATCACCGCGGCGACGATCATACCGTAGGTCCCCGCTTTCAGCGCGTTCCTTATCATAAAAGAAGGGGAGTCCGCAATGTTAAGGCCGAGAAAATTATTATACTCGCTAAGCTTTCCCAGTGTAACGGCAACGTCAGAAGATAAGTTCGGAAACTTATCCGCAATGCTCTGCCATTCTCCGCTGGAAGCCTTGTTGAGGCAGTCGATGTAGGTATTCTGGATATAGGAAGTCGTCCCGTTTAAAAACGCCTCGTTCGTAAACTGTCTGGCGTACATCTTCGCATTCTGAAAGCCCTGTAAAAGCTCCGCGCTCCCGCTCTGCGAGATCAGCTTGTCCACAAGAGGAAAGAAAGCGGACTTGATCTGGCTCACATACGCCGGCATGGAATAGATAACGCGGTACAAAGCGAACAAGATCGGCATCTGGATCAAGAGCTGTAAGCAGCTTCCCGTCGGAGAAACGCCGTATTTATCATAAACGGCCTTTGTCTCCTCGTTCATCGCCATCATAGAGTCGTTATCTTTTTTATTTTTATATTTTTTCTGGATCTCCTGTAATTCGGGATTCATCTTCGCAGAAAGCTTGGAAAATTTCTGCTGCTTGACCGTAAGGGGCGTCATACACCCGTAGATAACGATCGTAAACAAAATGATCGCCAGCCCGATATTCGGGATCCCGAGCTTATCCAATAGAAGAAAAATACCGTTCATCAGATAGCCTAAAAGGATCGCGATCGGTCTTAAAATACCTGACTGCTGTGTTAATAATATGCCAGTTGACAATGCACTGTCCTCCTTATCGCTCAGCCTATCATATCATGGAACAGGATCGTACCCGCCCTTTGAAAAGGGATTGCAGCGAAGGATCCGCCAGATCGCTAAGAGCCCGCCCTTTAAAGCGCCGTATTTTTCGACCGCTTCAAGCCCGTATGCGGAACAGCTCGGATAATACGGACACTTCGTCCTTTTCATCGGAGAGATATATGTTTGATAAGCTTTTATGATAAAAATCAAAATTTTTTTCATCGCAGATTCCAGACGCTTCCTAAGATACCGATCCGGCATCACTGCGAAACCAAGATCTTATGAAGCTTTCCCAAATGCAGGACGGCCCGTTCTATTTCCTTATAAGAAACTGCCGCCGCGCTGATCCTCGCAATGACTACGATATCCAAACCGCTATTGAATACCTTTTCATGCAGCCGATAGCTCTCTCTGATCAGCCTTGTGATACGATGTCTTACAACGCTGTTTCCGACTTTCTTACTCACAGATATTCCCAGCCTGTTCCCGCCCTGATGATTTTCCATAACGTACATGACTAAATATTTATTGGCGCAGGAACTGCCGTTCTTATAAACGTACTGGAAATCTCTGTTTTTTTTCAAAGATTCCGAAAATACCATAGATAGAACCCATACCGATTACATTAAAAATAAATAAGAGAAAAAAAGGCCACATGATTGCGGCCTATGCTGATAATCTCTTTCTTCCCTTTGCTCTTCTTGCAGCTAATACTTTTCTTCCTCCCGGAGTACTCATTCTTGCACGAAAGCCATGGACTTTAGACCTCTGTCTGTTTTTTGGCTGAAATGTCATTTTCACAGGGATACACCTCCTTCGTACTATGGAAAATATCGTTACAATTATATAAGATACAAACTTTTAAGTCAAGCAGATCGTTTATTTTTTCAAGAAAATTTTGCCGCGAAAAAAAAATTTTTTTCTTGGATTTACATAATATTATTCACAAATTGTGGATAATTTGTGGATAAACTATAATTTTTCTGTGTAAAAACGATCCTTTCCCATAAAATTATACTGTGGTTACTGTTTATAATCTTCTTTCACATTATCCACATTCCATAAAAAGAGGGAAAATACTATGTCAACCTTAATTTTTGAAATCATTTGAAATTTTTCTTTATATAAGGTAACATAGAATTGAGATAGTTTCGGATTTCCAAAAAAGAGAAATCAAATACTTTTGCAGACCGATCAGGAGAGACCAACATGCAGGAAATTAAAGACCAATGGGAAACCATCAAACAAACCATTAAAAAAGAATACGATCTGTTCGACATTACCTATAATACTTGGGTAGAACCTCTAAAGTTCTATAAAGTAGAGAACGATACCGTGATCATCTCGATTCCGTCCGACCAGTCTCACGCTTTGAAATATATCTCTTCCAAATATAAGAGCTATTTTCAGGTCACTATCTCGGAAATGATGCAGCACGCTTACGATATCTCCTTTATCCTTGAAAAGGATCAGGAAGAGGATAAGAGTTTTTCTCCGATCACAGATCAGAACTATCTGACCAATTATGAAAACTCGAATTTAAACTCAAAATATAAATTCGATACCTTCGTTTCCGGCAGCAGCAATAAATTTGCGTATTCCGCGGCGCTGGCCGTAGCGGAGTCCCCGGGCGTCACCTATAATCCCCTTTATATCTACGGAGGGGCCGGACTTGGGAAGACGCACCTTATGCATTCCATCGGCCATTTCATTCTGGAACAGAATCCCAGCATGAAGGTGCTCTATGTGACCAGCGAACAATTTACCAATGAAGTGATCGAATCGATCCGAAGCGGCAACGCCGCTACCATGACGAACCTGCGTCAGAAATACAGGACGGTAGACGTCCTTTTGATCGACGATATCCAGTTTATCATAGGAAAAGAAAGCACGCAGGAAGAATTTTTCCACACCTTTAACGTGCTCCATTCAGCCAGAAAGCAGATCGTCATCTCCTCCGATAAGCCTCCGAAGGATCTGGAAACGCTAGAAAAACGCTTCCTTTCCCGCTTTGAATGGGGACTGATCGCCGATATCCAAAAGCCGGACTATGAGACCAGAATGGCGATCCTGCGCAAAAAGAATGCGGAAAACTTCAATAAAAACATCGGGGACGATATCCTAGACTATATCGCGTCCAACATCAAATCCAATATCAGGGAGTTAGAGGGCGCCTTCAATAAGATCATAGCGTTTACAAGGCTCAATAAATCAGAGCAGCTCACGCTTGCCGTCGCGCAGGAAGCCTTAAAGGATATCATTTATCCCGACAAGCCGAAGGAGATCACGCCGACCCTCATTTTGGAAACCGTCGCGGAGCATTATAATATCACGGTAGAGGATATCACCTCCAAAAAGAGAAACGCCGAGCTCATAGAGCCCCGCCATGTGGTCATGTACCTGTGCCGCAATCTCGTGGATATCCCGTTTGCGAACATCGCGAAGCTCTTAAATCGAAGCGACCATACAACCGTTATCCATGGTGTGAATAAAATAGCGGAAAAGATAAAGGAAGATGTGGAAATCCGCAATAAGATCGAGATCATCAAGAAAAAGCTGAACGCTCCCTGAAAAAAATAATCAACATCCTGTTTTCCTTTTCCACAGCCTGTTATGATTTTTTTCACCGGCAATTCATTTTCAATTTCAGCTTAAAATAGTATAATGAAAAGGATATCGACAAATTCACAGTCCCTATGAATACGACTATGAAAAGTATTTTTAAATAGACGGTTCATGCAGCGAAAGCTCACAGCACAAAATAAAGAAAGGAAGTTATACACAATGAAAATAATATGTTCCAAATCCAATCTGTTAAACGGCGTACAGATCGTATCCAAAGCGGTCCCGAGCAAAACGACGATGTCTATATTGGAATGTATCCTAATCGACGCGAGAAGGAGCGAGATCACGCTGACGGCCAATGACATGGAACTTGGGATCGAAACGAAGATAGAGGGGCAGATCTTGGAAAAGGGTATGATCGCGTTAGACGCAAGGATCCTGCTCGAGATCGTGCGTAAGCTCCCCGATAACGATATTTCCATAGAGACCGACAGCGAGATGAAAACGACGATCACCTGTGAAAAATCGAAGTTCAATATCATAGGGAAGCCGGGAGAGGATTTTTCTTATCTGCCTTTGATAGAAAGAAACGAATCGATCATGCTCTCACAGTTTACCTTAAAGGAAGTCATACGGCAGACGATCTTTTCGATCGCGGACAACGATAATAACAGATTGATGACGGGAGAGCTGTTCGAGATCAGAGAGGATATGTTAAAGGTAGTATCTTTGGACGGGCACAGGATCTCTATCCGCAATATCAAGCTGAAGAACTTTTATCCTGAGAAAAAGGTCGTAGTCCCGGGAAAGACTTTGAGCGAGATCAGTAAAATCTTAAGCGGCGACGCTGACAGGGACGTTTCCATTTTCTTTAGCGATAAGCACATCATATTTGAGTTTGACGAAACGATCGTCGTTTCCCGTCTGATCGAAGGGGAATACTTTAAGATCGATCAAATGCTCTCGAGCGATTATGAGACAAAGATCAAGATCAACAAAAGGGAATTTTTAAACTGTATCGACAGGGCGACCCTTTTAATCAAGGAGGGGGATAAAAAGCCCGTTATCATCACAATCACGGACGGCGGCATGGATCTAAAGATCAACTCGACGGTCGGCAGCATGGATGAGCAGATCGATATCAAGAAAACGGGAAAGGATATCATGATAGGCTTTAACCCCAGATTCCTGATCGACGCCTTAAAGGTGATCGACGACGAGGAGATCGACGTTTATATGGTAAATCCGAAGGCGCCCTGCTTTATCAGGGATATGGCAGAGAATTATATCTATCTGATACTGCCTGTGAACTTTACGACGGTTTCTTAAAGAGAGTACGCCGGTATAAAAGAACATTTTTAGTTATCTGCATAAACGGCGGATAAGATCTGATTAAAGATGGGAAAATATGGAAACGATACGATTAAAGGATGAATTTATAAAGCTGGGACAGGCGTTAAAGGCTTCTGGCCTGTCGGAGAGCGGGGCGGACGCTAAAGCTGCGATCCTTGCCGGAGAGGTAAAGGTAAACGGATGCGTAGAGCTACAAAGAGGCAGGAAGCTGCGCGCGGGGGATATCGTGGCCTATAAAGGAGATCAGATCAGGATCGAGGCGCGGACGATATGATAATAAAGTCGCTGGAGCTTTCCGGTTTTAGAAATTACGAGCTTTTGGATCTTTCTTTTGATAAGGGTACCAATATCCTGTATGGGGACAACGCGCAGGGAAAAACGAATATCCTCGAGGCCATCTTTGTATCCGCTACGACAAAGTCCCATAAGGGAAGCAAAGATAAGGATATGATAGGGTTTGGAAAGGAAGAAGCGCATATCCGCACCTATCTGGAAAAGGATGAGCTGGAACGCAGGGTCGATATGCACCTGCGCAGCAGCAGATCAAAGGGGATCGCGATAGACGGGCAGAAGATCAAGAAAGCGTCGGAGCTTCTCGGCCTTTTAAATGTCGTGTTCTTTTCTCCCGAGGATCTGAATATCATCAAGAACGGCCCTTCGGAAAGAAGAAGATTCGTAAATATGGAGCTCTGCCAGCTCGACGGTTTTTATCTTTACAATCTGAATCATTATAATAAGATCATAAACCAGAGAAACAAGCTCTTAAAGGATCTTTCGTTTCATCCCGAGCTAGAAGAGACGCTCAATATCTGGGATATCCAGCTCGTTTCTTATGGCGCAAAGATCATCGAAAGGAGAAAGCTCTTCGCCGATCAGTTAAATGAGATCATTTATGAGATACATAAAAAGCTCTCCGGCGGCAAAGAAGAGATGAAGATCGTATATGAACCCGATACGGAGCTTTCGGATTTTGAAGAAAAGTGTAGGAGAAACAGGGAAAAGGATATCCATTTGAAACAGACTACGACAGGGCCACACAGAGACGATTTTTGTTTTTTGTGCGGCGATATTGATATCCGCAAATTCGGTTCTCAGGGACAGCAGAGGACCGCGGCCCTTTCCCTGAAGCTATCTGAGATCGAGCTTGTGAAAAAAATATCGGGAGAGACTCCTTTGCTGCTCTTAGACGACGTATTGTCTGAACTGGACAGCAGCAGGCAGAATTATCTGCTTAACAGCATAGGGGAAATCCAGACGATCATTACATGCACGGGTCTGGATGAATTTATCAACAACCGTTTTACGATCGATAAGATATTTAAGGTCGTAAACGGGACGGTAAAAGGTGAAAATTGATTTATACAAGATTAGGAGGAAGCTATGGCTACGGAGATCAACGGGGAATACGGAGCGGATCAGATCGACATTCTGGAAGGTTTGGAAGCGGTCAGAAAAAGACCCGGCATGTATATCGGAAGCACATCGGGCAGGGGTCTCCATCATTTGGTGTATGAGATCGTGGATAATTCCGTCGACGAGGCGCTTGCCGGTTTCTGCGATACGATAAAGGTAACGATCAATAAGGACAATTCGATCACGGTAGAAGATAACGGAAGAGGCATCCCGATCGGTATCAACCATAAGGCGGGGATCCCTGCCGTTGAGGTCGTTTTTACCATGCTTCACGCCGGCGGAAAATTCGGCGGCGGAGGATACAAGGTATCGGGGGGCCTGCATGGGGTAGGGGCTTCCGTTGTCAACGCGCTCTCGGAATGGCTCGAGGTGACGATCTATCAGGAAGGAAAGGTATATCGGCAGCGCTATGAAAAGGGAAAGGTCTGCTATGCCTTAAAGGAGATCGGTGTCTGCGATCCCAAAAAGACGGGGACGACCGTTGTATTTAAGCCAGATAAGACGGTATTTCAGGAAACGACCGTCTATGATTTCGATATCTTAAAGCAGCGTCTCAGGGAGATGGCTTTCCTTACAAAAAATTTAAAGATCATTCTCTGCGACGACCGTATCGTAGACGAAGAGACGGGAAAAGACAAACCTCTTGTCAGGGAGTTTCATTATGAAGGCGGCATTAAAGAATATGTCACCTACTTAAACAGGAGCAAAACGCCGCTCTATGATACGATCCTTTATTTTGAAGGCATGAAGGATAACGTTTATGTAGAAGTGGCGATGCAGCATAACGATTCTTATACGGAGAGCTCATACAGCTTCGTAAATAATATCAATACGCCGGAGGGCGGCACGCATTTGGCGGGCTTCCGCAACGCGATCACAAAGACCTTTAACGACTATGCGAGAAACAATAAGCTCTTAAAGGACAGCGAACAGAATTTAAGCGGCGAGGATATCAGAGAGGGTCTGACTTCCATTATCAGCATTAAGATAGAGGATCCGCAGTTTGACAGCCAGACAAAACAAAAGCTCGGAAATTCGGAGGCCCGCGGCGCGGTGGACAGTATCGTCAGCGAACAGCTTACCTACTATCTGGAACAGAATCCCACGGTCGCAAAGCTGATCTGTGAAAAGTCTATCTTATCGCAGCGCGCGCGGGAAGCCGCGAGAAAGGCAAGGGATTTGACCCGCAGGAAAACGGCTTTAGAAGGAATGTCGCTTCCGGGAAAGCTGGCGGACTGCTCCGATAAGGATCCAAGAAACTGCGAGATCTATATCGTCGAAGGAGATTCTGCGGGAGGGAGCGCAAAGACGGCAAGGAGCCGGGCAACGCAGGCGATCCTGCCGCTCCGCGGTAAGATCCTCAATGTAGAAAAGGCGAGGCTCGATAAGATCTATGCGAACGCGGAGATCAAAGCGATGATCACGGCGTTCGGTACGGGCATTCATGATGATTTTGATATCACAAAGCTGCGGTATCATAAGATCATCATCATGACGGATGCTGACGTGGACGGCGCGCATATCGCAACGTTAATGTTGACGTTTTTATACCGCTTCATGCCCGAATTGATCAAGGGCGGATACGTATATCTGGCGCAGCCGCCGCTCTATAAGCTGGAAAAAAATAAAAAAGTATGGTACGCCTATAGCGATGAGGAATTAAATAAAATCTTAACGGAAGTGGGACGCGACCAGAATAACCGTATCCAGCGTTATAAGGGTCTGGGGGAAATGGATCCCGAGCAGCTGTGGGAGACGACGATGGATCCGGAAAAGAGGATCCTGCTCAGGGTAACGATAGACGAAGAGGCGGAGTCCGAGATCGATCTGACTTTTACAACGCTGATGGGAGATAAGGTAGAGCCGAGACGGGAATTTATTGAAGAAAACGCAAGATTTGTAAAGAATCTGGATATTTAAGCGCGAGGAAAGAGCATGGAAGATAATATTTTTGACAAAGTTCATGAAGTGGATCTGAAAAAGACGATGGAAACCTCCTACATCGATTATGCGATGAGCGTGATCGCTTCCAGAGCGCTGCCCGATGTAAGGGACGGGCTCAAGCCGGTGCAGAGGCGCGTTTTGTACTCCATGATCGAATTGAACAACGGCCCCGATAAGCCGCACAGAAAATGCGCGCGTATCGTCGGGGATACGATGGGTAAATATCACCCTCATGGGGACAGCTCCATTTACGGGGCGCTGGTAAATATGGCGCAGCCGTGGTCAATGCGCCACGTGCTGGTGGACGGGCACGGGAATTTCGGTTCGGTAGACGGGGACGGCGCGGCGGCAATGCGTTATACAGAGGCAAGGCTGTCCAAGATCTCGATGGAAATGCTCGCCGATATCAATAAAGACACCGTAGATTTCGTCCCAAACTTCGACGAGACGGAAAAGGAGCCTTCCGTGCTCCCGAGCCGTTTTCCGAATCTTTTGGTAAACGGCACGACGGGGATCGCGGTAGGTATGGCGACCAATATCCCGCCCCATAACCTGCGGGAGGTGATCAGCGCCGTAATTAAGATCATCGATAACCGTATCCTAGAGGAACGGGAGACAGATATCGAAGAGATCATCGACATCGTGAAAGCGCCGGATTTTCCGACGGGAGGCATTATCTTAGGGACGAGGGGGAGCGAAGAGGCTTACCGCAGCGGGCGCGGAAAAGTAAAGGTGCGGGCGGTGACGGATATCGAAACGCTCCCGAACGGGAAAAGCCAGATCGTCGTGACGGAGCTTCCTTATCTGGTCAATAAGGCGCGGCTGATCGAAAAAATAGCGGAATTACATAAAGAAAAGAGAGTAGACGGGATCACCGACCTGCGCGATGAATCCGACCGGGAGGGAATGCGTATCGTCATTGAACTGCGCAAGGATGCGAACGCAAACGTGATCTTGAACCAGCTCTTTAAGCACACGCAGCTTCAGGATACCTTCGGGATCATCATGCTGGCTCTTGTCAACAATGAGCCTAAGGTCATGAATCTGCTGGATATGCTGAAGTATTATCTGCTTCATCAGGAAGACGTCGTTACGAGAAGGACAAAATACGATCTGAACAAGGCGGAGGAAAGGGATCATATCCTACAAGGCCTTTTGATCGCACTCGACCATATCGACGAAGTGATCCGTATCATACGGAGCAGCCAGAATACCCAGATCGCAAAGGAGGGGCTGATAGAGCGGTTTGACCTGACCGACGTGCAGGCTCAGTCGATCGTGGATATGAGGCTGCGCACGCTGACGGGATTGGAAAGGGAGAAGCTGGAAAACGAGCATAAGGAGCTGGTGAAAAAGATCGCGGAGTTAAAGGCGATCCTTTCGGACGAAAAGCTGCTTTTGGGCGTGATAAAAACGGAAATGGCCGCTATTTCCGATAAATACGGGGAAGAAAGAAAGAGCGTCATTGGTTTTGATGCCTACGATATTTCTATGGAAGACTTGATTCCTAAGGAGAACACAGTCATTGCCATGACAAGTCTTGGTTATATCAAACGTATGACTGTAGATAATTTCAGGAGCCAGAACAGGGGCGGCAAGGGCATCCGGGGAATGCAGACGATAGAGGAGGATTATATCGAAGATCTTCTGATGACGACGACGCATCACTATATCATGTTCTTTACCAACTACGGGAGAGTGTACCGTTTAAAGGTCTATGAAATCCCGGAAGCGAGCCGGACGGCGCGGGGGACGGCCATCGTCAATCTCCTTCAGATGAACCCGGGAGAAAAGATCAGCGCGATCATGCCAGTCAAGCAGTATGAGGAAGATAAAAATTTCTTCATGGTAACGCGCAGCGGTATCGTAAAAAAGACCTCGATCATGGAATACAGCAATATCCGCAAAAACGGGCTGACCGCGATCAATCTGCGCGACGACGACGAGCTGATAGAGGTCAAGATCACGGATTCCGATACGGAGATCCTTTTGGTAACGAAACAGGGAATGTGTATCCGCTTTAAGGAGACGGACGTGCGTTCTACCGGCAGGTCGTCTATGGGCGTGATCGGCATGAATCTTTCCCATGAAGACGAGATCATCGGTATGCAGCTCGACCATCAGGGGGATTCCCTTCTGATCGTTTCTGAAAACGGCATGGGAAAGCGTACTTGTCTCGACGAATTTACGGTGCAGAAGCGCGGCGGAAAGGGAGTGAAGTGCTATAAGATCACGGAAAAAACAGGGGACGTGATCGGCGTGAAGGCGGTGAACGACAGCCATGAGATCATGATGATCACGACGGACGGCGTGATCATACAGCTCCGCATGGAGGATATTTCCATGCTGGGCAGGATCACTTCGGGCGTGAAGATGATCAATCTGGAGGAAGGAGTAAAGGTAGCGAAGATTGCGAAGGTAAGGGAGAAGGTTTCCAACGGCAAGCAGGAATTTGAAAATCTGGAGGACGCTATGGAGGAGATCCCGGAGCAGGAGCGCCTTCCCCAAGCGGAGGAAGAGATCACTTATCCGAAGGAAAAAGAAGAAGAATAAAGAACAAAAGAGAAAGAATAAAAAATAAAAGACAAAAAATAAAGAAGGTATGTATCATCATGGAAACATATGCGATCTTTAAGGATCTGGCGATCATCATTATCGTTGCAAAGTTTTTTGGGATTTTAGCGCGCAAGTGCGGGGCCCCTCAGGTAGTCGGGGAGATCGTCGCGGGGCTTTTGATCGGCCCGTGTATGCTGGGGATCGTGAACCAGTCCGATTTTCTGGCGCAGTTTGCGGAGATCGGCGTTATCCTCCTGATGTTTTCGGCAGGCCTTGAAACGAATATCAGGGATCTGGTAAAAACGGGGCCCGTCGCTTTCCTGATCGCGTGCTGCGGCGTCTTTTTCCCGCTTTTGTGCGGCACCCTTTTGTATATGGCGTTTTACGGGGCTGCGCCGTGGGGAAGCGAGAATTTTTATAAGGCGGTCTTTATCGGCACGATATTGACGGCGACTTCTGTCAGCATTACCGTAGAATCCTTAAAGGAAATGGGAAAGCTAAAGGGGCGGGTCGGAACGACGATCTTAAGCGCGGCCATCATCGACGACGTGATCGGGATCGTGGTGCTGACCTTTGTGATCGGGTTTAAAAATCCCGAGTCCAGCGGAGTCGAGGTCGCGCTCAGCACAGTGTTGTATTTTGTGTTTGCCATCATCGTAGGATATATCGTGTACCATATCTTTAAGATAGTGGATATGCGGTATGAGCACACCAGAAGGATCCCGATCGCGGGCTGGGCCTTCTGCCTTATCATGGCGTACATAGCCGAAAAATATTTCGGCATAGCGGATATCACGGGGGCCTATGTGTCGGGCGTTATCCTGTGCAATCTAAAGGATTCGGAATACATTGAAAAGAAAATGGATACCAGCTCGTACCTGCTGTTCGGTCCGGTCTTTTTTGCAAGTATCGGCTTAAAGACAAACGTGGACAATCTGAATCTGGATATTCTGCTGTTTTCTCTGGCGTTCGTAGCGACGGGCATGGTCAGCAAGATCATCGGCTGCGGGGCGATGGCGAAGCTGTGCAGATTTAACGGGAAAGATTCGCTCAAGATCGGCGTAGGCATGATGACGAGGGGCGAGGTGGCGCTGATCGTGTCGCAGAAGGGGCTTTCGGTAGGGCTGATGCCGCCGGTATATTTTACTTCCGTGATCCTGCTGATCATCGTATCCTCTATCTTGACCCCTCTTATCTTAAAATTACTGTATCGGGGATCCGGCCCGGAGGAAGAGGCCGTTTCCTGACACAAAAATAATAGGTATCATTTGTTTTGATGAGGAGAGAAAAAATGACTATTTTTGAAGAACTCAAAGCAAGGGGGCTGCTCGCGCAGCTTACCGATGAAGAAGAGATCAGGGAGCTGATCGATCATGGAAAAGCAACTTTTTATATAGGATTCGATCCTACGGCGGACAGCCTCCACGTAGGCCATTTTATGGCGTTATGCTTGATGAAGCGCCTGCAGATGGCGGGAAATAAACCGATCGCCTTGATCGGGGGCGGGACGGGAATGATAGGGGATCCCTCCGGCAGGAGCGATATGCGCGCCATGATGACGCCCGAGCAGATACAGCATAACTGCGACTGTTTTAAAAAGCAGATGAGCCGGTTTATTGATTTTTCCGACGGAAAGGCCCTGATGGTCAATAACGCCGACTGGCTGATGGATCTGAATTATATTGAGCTGCTCAGGGAGGTGGGCGTGCATTTTTCCGTCAACCGTATGCTGACGGCGGAATGCTATAAGCAGAGAATGGAAAAGGGTCTTTCTTTTCTGGAATTTAACTATATGATTATGCAGAGCTATGATTTTTATGAGCTGTACCGGAAATACGGCTGCAACATGCAGTTTGGCGGGGACGACCAGTGGAGCAATATGCTCGGCGGCACGGAGCTGATACGGCGCAAGCTCGGTAAGGACGCCTACGCGATGACGATTACGCTGCTGTTAAATTCCGAAGGCAAAAAGATGGGAAAAACGCAGAAAGGGGCGGTCTGGCTCGATCCTGACAAGACCTCGCCGTTTGAATTTTATCAATACTGGCGCAACGTAGGGGACGCCGATGTGCTGAAATGTATCCGTATGCTGACCTTCCTGCCGTTAGAAGAGATTGACGCGATGGATAAATGGGAAGGCAGCCAGTTAAATCAGGCAAAGGAGATCCTCGCCTATGAGCTGACAAAGCTGGTGCATGGCGAGGAAGAAGCGAAAAGGGCGCAGAGCGGCGCGAGGGCGCTGTTTTCTGTCGGGAGCGCGGAGGATATGCCTTCGGCAAAGCTGACGAAAGAGGACTTTCAGGACGGCAGGATCGATCTGATCAGCGTACTGGTAAAATCGGGACTTGTCCCTACGAGATCGGAAGGGCGGCGCGCAATCGAACAGGGCGGCGTTTCCGTAGGGGGAGAGAAAGTCACGGATATCAAAAAGGATTACGGAAAGGAAGACTTTGGCGAGGGTATCGTGATAAAGCGGGGCAAGAAAAATTTCCGAAAGATAACGGTGGAATAGGGCATGAAAAAAGCGGTCGTTTTTGATATGGACGGCGTGCTGTTCGATACGGAGTCCATGTCGTCTAACGCTTGGATGCGCCTTGCGAAGGAAAGAGGGCTCGGCGATATCGGGGAATTGACAGAGGATTGTATCGGCAGGAACCGCACGGATATTATTTTGCAGTTTAAGCGCAGATTCGGAGAAGGATTTGACGCGGACGGATTTTTAAACGCGGGCAGGGATCTGATGAACCGTTATATTGCGGAAAACGGGCTTCCTCTTATGAAGGGAGCCCGCGAAATCTTGCAGTATCTAAAGGAAAACGGATTTGCCGTAGGCGTAGCTTCGTCCTCCGGCAGGAAAACGATACTGCGCAATCTGGAGCTATCCGGCCTTGCCGGATACTTTCAGGCCGTTACCGGAGGCGACGAGGTGACTTTGAGCAAGCCAAAGCCGGACATTTACTTAAAGGCCTGCGAGGCCGTCGGCGTACCGCCGCAGAAGGCGATCGCCGTGGAGGATTCTCCGAACGGGATCCGCGCGGCGTACCGCGCGGGCATGAAGCCTGTCATGATACCCGATCTGGTGCAGCCGGATCAGGAAATATCCGGGCTTCTCTTTCAAAAATACGATTCCCTGCTCGATCTAAAGGACGCGATCCTTTCTCTGTATCCGCTCTAAGGAAACGGATACGGAAAAAGGATCGTTTTTGTTTTAATTTACATCATAGTTGAGACGGACCGTCACGGTCGCCGTCTTATATCTGGAGCTGGTGTCAAAGGTGCCGCCATAGCTGTATTCGGTATCGGAGTTTTGCGCCGTGATCTGGAATACGCCGAGGCTGGCGGTGAGCAGGCGCGTCGTATGGGCTCCGGTGCCTTCGGCCACGATATCGACTCTTGCCTTTGCGTTTTCAGTCGCCTGCTGGATCAGATCGAGCTTTAACTCGTCGAGCTTCGTGTAATAGTATTCGGGATATTCGGACGAAAATTCAATATTGGATTCGATCAGCTGCGTGATATCCTTAGAGATGGAATCCACTTTATCGACGTCCTCCGAGGTAATGGTAACGGATTGATAGAGATCGTAGCCGTCAAGATATTCCCCGATCTGGTTTCCTTCTTCGTTGTATTCCTGAACCCAGTTCTGGGAAATGGAAACGGAGCTGAAGGAGATCTCGCTGTCGGAAACGCCGTTGTCGTTTAAATACTTCTTAACGATATCCGCGTCGTTTTTGATGATCTGGTATGCGCTCTTGGGAGTTTCGCCATGCGCGGAAAAGCTGCCCCTCCAGACGACCAGATCGGATTCAAAATCGCAGCTCGCGGAGCCTGTTACGCTGATCCCGTCCCCGTTCTTATGGGTTTTATATTTTGCGATGTTGCCGGAAAAAATAGAAACGCAGGCAATCGCCGAGACCCCGGCGATCAGCGCGACGATAATTGAGGCCGGAAAGGGCCTTTTCGGGGGTTTGGGCGGCTGCGGCGGCGATAATTCCGGCTGCGGTGGATTTTGGTTTTCATACATATTCCCGTACATGATATGCCTCCTGATCTTTTTTACGGTCATTATAAAACAAAATGGGGGTTTTGTATAGTGCCAAAAAAAAGCACCACCCCCAAGAACCTTTCGTTCTCAAAAATGGTACTCAAGTGCGCCTTCAGGGGCTCGAACCCTGGACACCCTGATTAAGAGTCAGGTGCTCTTCCAGCTGAGCTAAAGGCGCTTGCCATATTCCGTTATTTACAACGCTTTAATGATTATAGTATAATGTTTTTTAGTTTGCAAGACTTTTTTTAAAAAATATTATGAGAAATGAGAAATAGACCGGAGAAAAAGCAAAGAGGGAGCCTATCATGATATTTGAAACCCATGCGCATTATGACGATAAAGCCTTTGAAGAGGACAGGGAGGCGCTCCTTGCCTCTTTGGAAAAAAACGGGATCGGAAGGGTAGTGAACATCAGTTCTGATCTAAGATCCGTAGAGGATTCCCTGTCTTTGGCGGAAAGGTATCCCTTTGTATACGCCGCGGTCGGCATCCACCCAAGCGATACGGCAGAATTGACAGACGAAGATCTGGAATGGCTGAAAGAAAAGTGCTCTCATGAAAAGGCGGTAGCTGTAGGGGAGATCGGGCTGGATTATCACTGGAAGGAGCCAGAGCCTAAGATCCAGAAGAAATGGTTTGAAAGGCAGCTCTTACTGGCAAAGGAGGTCGATCTGCCGGTCGTAATCCATTCGCGGGAGGCGGCGAAGGATACGCTGGATATCATGAAAGCACTTCACGCGGAGGAATGCGGCGGCGTTATTCACTGTTTTTCTTATACGAAGGAGACGGCGGCGGAATTTTTGAAGCTGGGTTTTTATTTTGGGATCGGCGGCGTAGTGACGTTTTCCAACGCGAAAAAGCTGCGGGAGGCCGTGGAGTATCTTCCGATGGATCGGATCGTATTAGAAACGGACAGCCCTTACCTTTCGCCCGAGCCGAACCGGGGCAGACGCAATACGTCCTTACATCTGCACGATATCGCGAAAAAGATCGCAGAAATCAAGGGCCTGTCCTATGACGAGGTCGCCGCCCGGACATGGGAAAACGCGGTGCGCCTATACCGGATAGGGAGATAGCTTACGTCTCGATAGGCGGTAAGGAACCATTTGTATCAGCGGCGGGATTCTATCCCCGTCTGGCAGACGCTCCGCGAAGGATGCGCGGAGATTCGGATAAAAGGGTAAGAGGAAACAAAAAGGTTATGGCGGATTTAGGGACACCCTCTCAAACGATAGAAATTTTACAAAAGCACCATTTTCATCTGCAGAAAAAGTACGGGCAGAATTTTCTGGTCAGTAAGCATGTGCTGGAAAAGATCGCAGAGACGGCGGAGCTTACGCGGGAGGATACGGTATTGGAGATCGGGCCGGGGATCGGGACGATGACGCAGTATCTGGCGGAACGCGCGAAAAAGGTCATTGCGGTCGAGATCGATCAGGCGCTGCTGCCGATCCTTGCGGATACGCTCTCTGACTATGCGAATGTGACGGTGATCCATGCGGATATCCTAAAGCTGGATCTTACGGCGCTTTCAAAGGAAAGAAACGAAGGCAGGCCGTTTAAGATCGTGGCGAATCTTCCGTATTATATCACGACGCCGATCATCTTAAAGCTGCTCGAAAGCCATGCGCCGTTTGAAAGCATTACCGTCATGGTGCAGAAGGAGGTGGCGGACCGGATGCAGGCGCGGCCGGGCGGAAAGGATTACGGAGCGCTTTCGCTGGCGGTGCAATATTATGCCAAACCGGAGGTAACGCTCCATGTGACGCCGTCCTGCTTTATCCCCAGACCCAGTGTGGACAGCAGCGTGATACGCCTGATCCGGTATGAGAGGGCTCCGATCCCGGGCGTCGATGAAAAAAAGCTGTTTTCAGTCATCAGGGCCTCCTTTGGACAGAGGCGGAAAACGCTGGCAAACAGTCTTGCGAACGCATCGGATCTTAGCTTAACAAAGGAGCGGGTGCAAAGTGCGTTAGAGGGGTTCGGCTGGAGCCTTTCGATACGGGGAGAAGCGCTTACGCTGGAAGAATTTGAGGCGCTGTGCGCGGTTTTATTCTCGAAATCATGAGCGCGCTTTGGCGCAGGCGGGGCGGCCAAAATCAATAGATTGTTGCAAAAAGCGGGAGAATACTACTATATCTTGTAGTTTTTCCTGTTTTTTTTGTTCGATTCTTTTGACTTATCCAGATGGCTATGGTAAACTTACAATAGTTTTAACAATGGGTCATTGTGTGAAAACCGAGAAACCGTTATGAGGTGAAATACTTTGGATAAGTACGAATATAAGATACGGGCGGAGGAGATCAGGGATCTGATCTCGAAGAAGAAATATGCGGAAGCCATGAAGATAGCCGATATGATCGACTGGCGCAGGGTCAAGAACGTCAATATGCTCTGTACGGTCAGCGATCTGTATAAAATAAACAGGAAATATGAAGAAAGCCGCGAGATCTTACAGTTAGCCTATGAAAAGCATCCGGGCGGCCGGATGATCCTCTATTCGCTCTGCGAGCTGTCCATCAAGCTGGACGACGTCGTGCAGGCGGTGGAATATTACAAAGAATTTGTGCAGACGGCCCCGCGGGACAACGGCCGGTATGTGCTGCAGTATAAATTATACGAGGCGCAGGAGGTCACTTTAGAAGAGAGGATCGCCGTTTTAGAGGAATTAAAGCGGCGCGAGTACCGTGAAAAATGGGCCTACGAGCTGGCATATCTCTATCACCGGATCGGGCTTGGGACAAAATGCGTCGAGGAATGCGACGAGCTGATCCTATGGTTTGGAGAAGGAAAATACGTGACTAAGGCGATGGAGCTGAAAATGCTCCATGCGCCGCTTACGCCGGAGCAGGAGAAGAAATACAGGAGCGTAAAGGGGGACGCCGCGCCGCTCACGCCGCCGGAGGAGATCATAGACGACGAATTGGATATCCATGTAAAACCGGTCAATGTCGGCGAATACGCGACCATTAATCTGCAGAAGGAGCTGGCGGAAAGTATGCGGGCCGTGCTCGGGGACGAAGGGCCTGTAGAAGAGGATGCGGATCCTACGGTGGAATATCAGACGGTCGGCGCTATCTCGGATACGGATGAGTTCCGTAATTTTGAAGAGATGGAAATGGATGAGCTGGAATCCTACGAAGAGGAATATCAAGCGGCGGATCCTTCGGAGATCGGCGGGCCGGGCGAATTTACGAGAGAGATCCTTGCCAATATGATGCAGGATCAGGATACGGAAGAGGAAGAGGAAGCTGCGCCGCGTCAGGAAGCGGCGCAGCCGGAAAACGAAGCGCACGAGCCTTCCGTCCGTTCAGTCGTCGCTAAGGCGCAGGAGAGGGAAGGGATCCCCGACGAGCAGGAGATCTTCTTTGAGGACGCCGACACGGTAAGGCTGCCCTCGATCGAGGAGGAGGCTAAGGTAGTCAAGCTCTCCACCACGGGGGAAATTCCCAAGATCGTAGACAGTACGGGCGAGATTCCTAAGCTTTTGAAAAAGACCGCGGAAACCCTGCAGAATATGAAGGAACAGGAAAAGGCGCTCGACGAAAAAGGAGAAAAGAAGGAAACGCCTCCGATCTCCCGAGTTCCGGCAGAGGGGGCGGATACGCCCGTGCCCATGCCGTCCGCGGAGAGTATGGCGAGAGAGAAAAATAAAAATTTTGACAACCTCTTAACGCAGGAATACGACGGCCAGATCGGGTTTGCGGTCCCGCATAAGGAGACCGTTGAGAAGCAGATCACCGGACAGATGAGTATCGAAGACATTCTCGACGAGTGGGAACAGATGAAGAAGGAGAATGAAGAGCAGCGGGCCGAGGCGGTCAGGAAACGGGTTCAGGAGCAGACCGGCGAGATCTTTACCCAGTTTGACGCTTCGACAAAGCAGGGGCCTCTGGGCGAATTATCAAAAACGGAGGAAAGCGCGAAGGAGCCCGCGGCAGAAGAAAAGGAAAGGCAAGAGCGGGAAGAGATCCCCGTATCCGAGAAGGAAGCGGATAACGGCGAAAACGAGGCCGTAGGCAGAGTGAAGGAAGAGGAGATAAAGGAAGCAAAAGAAGCGGCGGGAACGGCAACAGCCGCAGAAACGGAAAAAGCAGCGGAAGAAGCGGCTGAAACGGAAACGGCGGCAGAAGCAGGAAAAGCAGCAAAAGCGGCAGCAGAAACAGAAACGGCAGAGAGAAAGGGAGAGGACGCGCAGAAGGAGGGAGAAAAAGAAGAAAAGGCGGAAAAGGCGCAGAGGGCGATGACGCCGGAGGAAAAACGGCTGTTCGGCGCGTTTATCCAGACAAAATCGACGAAGAACCAGATCTTGGATACGATCGACCATATCAGCCTCGCTTCCTATACGGGCAATGTGATCCTGACCGGAGAGCCGGGAATGGACAGCATTAAGCTCGCTAAGAATATCATTAAAGACGTTCAGATGAACGACAGCAATTTCTCCGGCAGAATGGCGAAGATCACGGGACAGGCGCTGAACAATAAGGATCTGGAAAAGACCTTTGAAAACCTAAAGAACGGCGCGTTGATCGTGGAGAGCGCCGGAAAATTAAAGGATGATACCGTACAGAAGATGACGAAGCTCTTAGAGCAGGAGGAGCAGGGGATCATCGTTATCTTAGAGGACAGCAAGATCAATATGAACAGATTTTTGGAGAATCATAAGATCCTGCACCAGAATTTTAACCTGCGGATCGATATCGAAGCTCTGGAAAATCATTCCCTCGTCGCGTTCGGAAGAAGGTACGCGCTGGAAAAGGAATATACGATCGACGATCTGGGCGTGCTCGCCCTCTATACGAGGATCGAAGAGATGCAGACCAGCGAGCATTCGGTGACGACAAAGGAGGTCAAGGAGATCGTAGACGATGCGATCGACCATGCGAACAAAAAAAATATACCGCATTTTATGGATATTGTTTTAGGAAAGCGGTATGATGAAGAGGATATGATCGTGCTCAGGGAAAAGGATTTCGTATAAAGGAGGATGCCGGAAGATGGCAGAGCGGGAAACAGTTTTTATTTCAGAAACGGACGAATATTTATTTGCGAAAGGGACCCATTATGATATCTATAAAAAGCTGGGCGCGCATTTGTCCGTCGAGAACGGGAAAAACGGGGTATACTTTGCCGTTTGGGCGCCGAACGCAAAGGAAGCGCATGTGATCGGCAGTTTCAATGGCTGGAACGAAGAGTCGCATAAAATGGAAAAGCTTGGGCCGATCGGGATCTTTGCGCTTTTTATCCCGGGGGTAAAGGAAGGGGAGCTCTATAAGTTCCTGATCACGGCGCAGGATGGACGCAAGCTGTATAAGGCGGATCCGTATGCGAATTATGCGCAGAAACGCCCGGAAACGGCTTCCATCGTGACCGATCTGACCCATATGAGATGGTCGGACGAGGAATGGCTCCACGCAAGGGAATTAAAGGACATGAATATGGAGCCTTTGGCGATCTACGAGTGCCATATCGGTTCTTGGATGCGCCATCCGGGCAGGGAGGACGAGGGATATTATACCTACAGGGAATTTGCGGACGCGTTGGTAAAGTATCTGAAAAAAATGAAGTACACGCATGTGGAGCTGATGGGGATAGCGGAGCATCCCTTCGACGGCTCTTGGGGATATCAGGTAACGGGCTATTACGCTCCGACCTCGCGCTACGGCACGCCGAAGGATTTTATGTATCTGGTCAATACCCTGCACAGAAATAAGATCGGCGTGATCCTAGACTGGGTGCCGGCGCATTTCCCGAGAGACGCGCACGGGCTCGCGGAATTTGACGGCTCTCCCGTATACGAGCATCCGGATCCGAGGATCGGGGAGCATCCCGACTGGGGCACGAAGATATTTAATTACGGAAAGGGCGAGGTCGTCAATTTCCTGATTGCAAACGCGCTGTTCTGGATACGGGAATTTCATATCGACGGCCTGCGTGTGGACGCGGTAGCCTCCATGCTGTATCTGGACTACGGGAAGCAGGACGGGCAGTGGGTCGCCAATAAATACGGCGATAATAAGAATCTGGAAGCGATAGAATTTTTCAAGCATATGAATTCCGTGATCCGGGGCATGTTCCCGGGTGTTATGATGATCGCGGAGGAATCTACGGCATGGCCGAAGGTCACGGGGCCGGTAGAGGAAAACGGGCTCTATTTCAGCTTTAAATGGAATATGGGCTGGATGCATGATTTCTGCGAATATATGAAGCTGGATCCCTTTTTCCGCAAGGGGAACCATTACGCCCTGACCTTTGCCATGAGCTATAACGACAGCGAGAATTATATCCTGCCGCTCTCCCACGACGAGGTCGTACATCTGAAATGCTCTATGTTAAATAAGATGCCGGGCTATCACAAGGATAAATATGCGAACCTGCGGACCGGATATACCTATATGTTCGGCCATGAAGGGAAAAAGCTCCTGTTCATGGGACAGGAATTTGGGCAGGAAAGAGAATGGAGCGAGGAGCGGGAGCTGGATTGGTTTCTGCTGGGCGAAGAGTTAAATCGGGGGCTTCAGACATATGTGGAGGAGCTGTTAAAGCTCTACCGGAAGTATCCCTGCATGTACGAGGTGGACAACAGCTGGGAAGGCTTTGAGTGGATCAAGGCGGACGATATCGAGGAAAGCACATACGCGTTTATCCGCAAGTGCCCGTCCAATAAGCAGAGGCTTTTGTTTGTCATGAATATGACGCCTGTGGAGAGAAAGAATTACCGCGTGGGCGTACCGAATAAAAAGAAATACAAGCTGCTGCTCAACAGCGACGAGAAGCGCTTTGGCGGGGACGGAAGGGAGATCCCCCTATCCGTATCGGCGGAAAAGATCCCGTGCGACTATCGGGATTATTCCATCAGCTTCGATCTTCCGCCGTTTGCCTCCGCCGTCTTCCTTTTTTAGAGAAAAGGCGGGGAAAGGTTAAGAAAATAGAAAAGAGAGCCGAAATAAAGGGTGAACGCAGGGAAGATACGTTCACTCTTTTTGTTTTATGATATGGGGCGAAGGCAGGATCATATGAAAATAACGTTTTTGTCGATGGATACAAATCAGGCGGCCGAAAAGAGGAAGGCCGGGGAAAGGGAAGCTTTCGTAGAAAAGATCGGGACTCCAAAAGGCTATGCGCTGGATCTTTCCGGCGCGGCGGCGGATAATGTGATTTATGGGGATCCGAAAAAGACCGCGAAGGAGATCGCAAAGGAAGCGGAGAGGCAGGACGTTGCGCTCACGCAGGACTATATGGCGGTAATGTCGCAGTCCATGTCCGAGGAGGATTTTGCAAAGCTGCAAAAGGACGGCTATCAAGTAGGCAGTATGCAGGTTAAGGACGCCGTTACGATTGTAGATAAGATCAAGGCGGAGCTTTTGGAGGCCGGCGTGTCCGTGGCGGGCTATACGGATACGCTGGATGCGGATACGCTGACAGAGATCACCCAAAACAGCGCGCTGGCGCAGGAGCTTACGCAGGCCTTTGCCGAAAAGAGGATCCCGCTGACAAAGGAAACGGCGGAGGAAGCCGTGCAGGCTTTGGAGGAAGCGAAGGCTCTGGCCCCGATGAGCGAGGACGGCGAGAGCTATATGATCGTCCATGAAAAGGAGCCGGTCATCGAAGAATTATATCTTGCGCAGTACAGCAGCTTAAAGGACGCCGGACGCCGGAGCGGGGGCTATTATCAGGAGGAAAACGGATATCTGACGAAAAAGGCGGATACGGTCGATTGGGAAAGCCTAAAGCCGCAGATCGACCGGATCCTAGAGGACGCGGGCCTTTCGGACATGGAAGAAGCAAAGGACGCGGCGAAATGGCTGATCGACAACGGGATCGCGCTGACGGAAAAGTCCCTGACGGCTTATCTGGCGCTGCAAAAGCTCGCGCTGCCGATCGAAAGAAAGGAAGCCGTAAAAGCCGTCGCGGCGGCCGTTTCCGACGGAAAGAGGCCGGGACAGGCGAATCTGGCGGAGCGGAGGTCTCTGTGGGAGAGGGCCGAGGCGATCTGGAAAAGGACGCGGGAATTTACGCCCAGAACGGCCGATCTGGCGGCATCGAAAAGCGGGAAGCTGACGCTGCGCAGTCTGGAGGGCGCGCAGAGGCTGATCGAACAGGGATATCAGAATATCGCGCCGGAAAACATATCGGCCAGAAGACAGTTGGAAGAGGTCAGGCTGCAGATGACGATACTCGCCAATCGGGAGCTGCTAAAAAGCGGCTATGCGATCGAAACGGCGCAGCTGAGCGAGGTCGTAGAGGCGTTGCGGGATATAGAGAGCCGACAGGAGCAGATCTTGTTTTTGGGAGAGGATACGCAGGAGACGGACGCAAGGGCGCAGCTCTATGCGCAGACCGTGGAAACGGTAAGGACAGTGCCGCAGCTGCCGCTGGCCGCGGTCGGCGCGCGGATCACGGAGGCGGAATTTACGCTGGCCCATGTGCGGGAGAGCGGAGAAAGGCTGGCCGGCGCATACGAGAGGGCGCAGGAGCGCTATGAGACCCTCTGGACGCAGCCGCGCCGGGATATGGGGGACTCGATCGCAAAGGCGTTTCAGAACGCGCAGACTTTATTAGAAGAGCTGGGCTTAGACGCGACGCAGGATAATCAGCGCGCCGTCCGTATCTTGGGATATAACAGCCTCGCGGTCACGATGGAAAATATCCTGACGGTCAAGGAAGCGGATCAGGCGCTGCGTAATGTGATCCGCAGAATGACGCCGGCGGCGACGCTGCAGATGATACGGGAAGGGAAAAACCCGCTTTCCATGAACATCGAGGAGCTGGACGATTATCTGGACGACCGGCAGCAGGATGAGGAAACGCAGCAGGAAAAATACGGCAGGTTTTTATATAAGCTGGAACAGAGAAAAGAGATCACGGAGGAAGAAAAGGAGTCCTATATCGGCATTTACAGGCTGATACGGCAGATCGAGAAATCGGACGGCGCTGTGATCGGGAGCCTTTTACATCAGGGCGCGGAGCTTTCCTTTAAGAATCTGTTGACCGCAGTCCGCACCATGCGCGCGGGGCCGATCGATAAGAGCGTGGACGATACGCTGGGCGGCCTGCAGGAAGTGCGGGAGAAGGGCGCGCGGATCGACGGGCAGATCGAAACGGCGTTTGCAGGAAGCGGAGACGGGAAAGAGCAGAAGGACGGGAAGGAAAAGGAGCAGGGTTATTACCGGAGAATGAGCCGCGAGATCTATGACAATCTTAACGAAGGGCGGCTGACCCGAATCTCCCCGGAGCCTTTTACGCGGCTGGAAGCGTTCGCGGAGAGCCTGCGGACGGCGGATATGGAGGAGGAAACGGATCGCGCCTATGCAAAGGCGATGGCGGAGCGTCTGCGGGAAGGCGGGCATATACAGGATATGGCGGCCGAAATATTAGAGCTTACCAAAACGCCGGTCACGATGGAGAACGCGCTGGCGGCAAACGGATATGCCAGCGACAGCGCCGCTGTGTTCCGCAAAATCCGCAGGGAAGCGGACAAAGCGATAGGGCCGTCGGATACGGAGACGTTAAGGGAAAAGATATCCGCTCTGGAGGAGAGCTTTGAGAGCAGGGAAAGCGCGCAGGAGGCGTATCGCAGCCTTGCGGAAACGGAAATGCAGACGATAGAGAGCGCCGTATACGAGGCGGACGATCGTTCTTTTGCGGAGGTAAAGGAGCTGGGCCTTGTCTACAAGCAGATCTCCTTTACGGCTAAGCTGGCGGATACGGAGCATTACGAGATACCGATCCTGACGGAAGATTCCGTCCTCGCGCTGCACCTCAAGATCATACATTCCAAAGAGGAAAAGGGAACGGTGGAAGCCTCTATCGAGACGGAGCGCGACGGGAAGCTGAGCGTGAGATTACAGGTAGAAGCGGGCAGGGCAAAGGGCCTTTTGATCTCGTCGCAGCAGGAGAGCGCGGGGAAGCTGGAAACGCTCAGAGAGGATCTGAAGCGTTCGCTTACAGAGATGGGGCTGTCCGCGGAGGAATTAAGCACAGGGATCCGAAGGGATCTTCAGGCCGGATTTTCGCCCGGAAAGGAAAACGGGGAAAGCCGGGAAGTATCGACAAACGAACTTTACAGGACCGCAAAGGCGATGATCGGCGCAATGCGCAGATATGCAGAAAGGGGCTAGAGTATGAAAATAAACATCAATATGTCGGCGGTATTTGCTCATGACAATTTGACCAGAACAGGAGATATGCTTTCGGATTCGATTGAGAAGTTGTCTTCGGGCTATAAGATCAATCATGCGAAGGATAATCCTTCGGGGATCGCGATCGCCAGAAGAATGCACGCGCAGATCAGAGGGCTGGATCAGGCGTCCCAGAATGCCAGCGACGGGATCTCCGTGATCGAGATCGCGGAGGGGGCGCTGACGGAGGTGCACGATATGCTCCAGCGTCTGAACGAGCTGAGCATTCAGGCTTCCAACGGTACGATGGAGGACAGCGACCGCGAATCGGTTCAGGAGGAGGTAAACGCGCTGCTCGACGAGATCAGCCGCATTTCAAAATCGACGGAATTTAACGGAAGCACGTTATTAGACGGCACCTATGACCTGAAAGCCTATGTGGAGGATTCCCCGAATGCGACGCCGGGATTCGATCTGTCCGCGATCGGGATAGAGTCTTATTCCGACGAGGCGAAGGTCGGATATTATGAGGTCGAGATAGAGACGGATACCGATCCGGAAACGGGCGAACTCTATGTAAAATCCGCGACGATCACGGATTCCCCGAATGCGACGGTCAACGGAAAAGACGTTGAATTAAAGCATGTGGCAAACCAGAAGATCAGTCTGGATCAGGATAAGCACACCATAACGATCACGGGCGACGACGCCTTTTCGCTGACGCTGGATATCGATCTGGATAAGATGGGAGCGACGACGCAGACGGTCAATATCAATCTGACAGGGATCGGCGCGATGACCATGCAGATCGGCTCCAACGAGGGACAGACGCTGGATATCCGTATCCCGACGATCTCTCCTAAGACGCTCGGCATTGCAGAGCTGGATATTTCCACAAAGGAGACCGCGACCGCTTCGATCGACCGCGTCGCCAACGGGATCAATGTCTTATCCACGATCCGCGCGCGTCTGGGGGCCTACCAGAACCGTCTGGAGCATTCGATCTCCAGTCTGGATATCACGGAGGAAAATATGACGTCCGCATATTCTCGGATCATGGATCTGGATATGGCGGAGGAAATGACGGAATATACAAAGGATCAGGTGCTCAGTCAGGCGGGCACTTCCATGCTGGCGCAGGCCAATGAGAGGCCGTCGCAGATTCTGCAGCTGCTTCAGTAGCAGGGAGCTGCCTAAGAACGGAGAGGGGAAAGCATGACGGATCAGGCGAAAAAAGAATTTGCAATGCGTATCACACACGCGAATAAGAGCGGGCTGGTCGTGATCCTCTATGAAATGTATTTAAGCTATTTAGAGGATGCGGCCGCGGCGGAGGGCGACCGGTTTGCGTTCCGGGAGAATATCCGCAAGGCGAGAGGCTGTATGAGCGAGCTGATGAACTCCCTGAATTTTGATTATGCGCTGGCATACGATCTGCTGCGGCTCTATGTCTATGTAAACAAAGAAATGGCAAAGGCGGATTTCCGCGGCAGCGCAAAGCCGCTCATGGTATGCCGCAGGATTATGACAAAGCTGTATCAGGCATACCGGCAAGTGAGCGTTCAGGATACCTCCGCCCCCATCATGGAGAATACGCAGGAGGTCTATGCGGGCTTAACCTACGGAAAAGGGGAACTGACGGAAAGTCTGGGGAACCACGGGAACCGCGGATTCCTCATATAGGGGCTCGGGGTCGGGAGTCTGCGCGGCAGAGTTCATCTTCGCGGCCTCCTGAAGCAGATATTTATAACGCTTTTGTATCGCGTTCACCTCGTAAATATAACAGTCGATAAGATCAGGATCCGTTGCGTTGTCGAAGCCGGCGTATGCCGTTTCGAGAGCGTAGCGGGTTTTTGCGATATCGGTCAAAATACTGTTGTCGTCTTTCTCTACATGGGAGCTTCTGCTAAAAAAAGATTTCATGATGATCCGCCTTTCTATAACGGGATTTGGGGGTTTTCATTATAGAGTATGGGGTCGGACTGGTAATTTATTCATGGAATAGTTGAAAAGTTTTGGGAATAAAATATACAGATAAGCAGGGAAAAGGGTCAGGCCATGAATCAGATCACCGGGTCGTTTATCCTTATCGTTATGTGCGTCGTCGTTGTCTGCGCGGTATCGCTGCGAAAGCGGGTGGAGTTTTTATTAAATTTTATGCTGCGCGGCATATCGGGGTGCATTGCCATCTTTTTTATCAATGAAATGCTGACGGCACAGGGAGCGGATATTTTGGTGGGGATCAATCCGCTTACGGCTTTGACGTCGGGAATCCTCGGATTGCCGGGCGTCGCCCTGCTTTACGGCGTTTACCTGTTCCGATTTTTGTAAAAGTTTACCAATGGACAGCAGGCGGAAGGTATCTTATAATT
>CANQTG010000014.1 GCA_947626715.1 uncultured Lachnospiraceae bacterium
CCGGCATATTGGTCGGGATCTCGATCACGTCCATCCCGTAGATATCGCGGAATTCCTTTTCCTCTGTCAGGGCGGTACCGGTCATGCCCGCCTTTTTCTCAAATTTATTAAAGAAATTCTGGAACGTGATCGTCGCGAGCGTCTTGCTCTCGCGCTTTACCTTTACGTGCTCCTTCGCCTCGATCGCCTGATGGAGGCCGTCGGAATAGCGCCTGCCCGGCATGATACGTCCCGTGAACTCATCGACGATCAGCACTTGGTCGTCCTTGACGACATAATCCTGATCCCGGAACATCAGATTATTCGCACGCAGCGCCAGTATGATATTGTGCTGGATCTCCAGATTGTCCGGGTCGGCCAGATTCTCGATCTGGAAAAAGCGCTCTACCTTCGCAACGCCCTCCGCAGTCAGGTTTACGACCTTATCCTTTTCATTGACGATGAAATCGCCGCTCTCCTCCTGCTCGACGCCCATGATCGCGTCGATCTTGGACAGATCCTCCATATCCGCGCCCCGCGTCATCTGCTTAGCCAGAATATCGCAGGCCTCGTACAGCTTTGTGGATTTCCCGCTCTGTCCCGAGATGATCAGCGGCGTACGCGCCTCGTCAATCAGGACGGAGTCTACCTCGTCGATGATTGCGTACCGCAGTTCGCGGAGCACGAGCTGCTCCTTATAGATGACCATATTGTCGCGCAGATAGTCAAACCCCAGTTCATTATTGGTGACATAGGTGATATCGCAGGCATAGGCTTCCCGTCTTTCCTCTGCCTTCATAGAGTTGAGCACGACCCCGACCTTTAGGCCGAGAAATTCATGCACCTGACCCATCCACTCCGCGTCGCGCTTCGCCAGATAGTCGTTGACGGTCACGACATGCACGCCTCTTCCCTCTAACGCGTTCAGATAAGCGGGCAGGGTCGCTACCAGCGTTTTTCCTTCGCCGGTCTTCATCTCCGCGATACGGCCCTGATGAAGGATGATTCCGCCGATCAGCTGCACGCGGAAATGCTCCATATTGAGAATGCGCCTCGCCGCCTCCCTGACTACGGCATACGCCTCGGGAAGGATATCGTCCAGCGTTTCCCCTTCGCCCAGGCGCGCCTTAAATTCTTTTGTTTTGTGCTGTAACGCTTCGTCCGAAAGCGCCTGCATGGCGGGACGCAGACCTTCGATCTTATCTACGATCGGCTCAATCCGCTTCAGCTCCCGCTCACTGTGCGTTCCGAACAGTTTCTGTACTATACTCATATCGCAATGACTCCTATGACCTTTCAAACGCTCCAAAGCCTATCTTAACAGATTTGTCCCGATAATTCAACCTCTGCCTGCTATCCCGCGCCTTTCACAAAATATCCCCTGCCGCGGCCTCCGTTTCCCCGAAAGCGCGGCAGGGGATCCTTTTCTGAGCGTCCCGCTCCGGCCACAGCCTACAGATACCGGACGATCTCTTCTATCGCATATTTGGGCACATAATAATCGCCGTTTTCGTCACGCCAGTAATCCTTTTTCCCGTTCTCTAACGGCACCACTGTGCTCTTGTGGGCGGGATAGCCGAAGGCGATACCGGTATGCACCTGCAGATTCTCCGGCAGCTTCAGCCACTGCGCGGTCTTCGCGCGGTGCAGGGTGCCGATAATGCAGCTTCCCACGCCTTTGGCCCATGCCGCGGTCGTCATACCGGCAGCGGCGATCCCCACATCGACATCGCTGCAGCCGGGCACCGAGGTATCCTGCAGAATAACCACATAGAACGTCGGCCTCTGTTCAGGGGACGGCGTCCCGGCCCCTTCCGGCAGGGCGGCCGCCCATCGCGTCCATTCGCACAGCCTCGCCACATCTTCCGGCCTTTGCGCCGCGACAAAGCGCAGGCTCTGGCGATTGGCCCCGCAGTTCGCAAGCCGCCCCGCCTCAAGAATATCCGCTATTACGTCCGCCGGTACGGGTTCCTGCGTAAAGGCGCGGAAAGTCCGCCGCGTAGCAAGCAGTTGCATGACATCCATTTCTCTTCCCTCCACGTTCCTTTATTTTTCCTCATTTCCGGTTTCCGGTTCGCCCTTAATGACCCGTCCGAACATCACGACCACATCGCGGACGCAATAAATCAAAATGAGCAGCCCGCCCAGCACGATACTCGCATAAGCGATCTGGCGCGGCGCACGCAGCACCGCAGTCGGAGCCTGCGCCTTTCGGAACAGATCCCACGCGTAATACAGGAATACGGAAAAGAATCCGACATTAAACAGCGCGACCAGCAGGTTAAGGATACGGATCGGCAGCCTGCCCTTAAACTTTTCCTGAAGGAGATCCACCTTAAAATGGGCCCCTTCGCGCATAATAAGCGCGCTCGTCAAAAAGATCATATAGGCCATCGCCCATTCTACGATCTCATCGGTCCAAGCCATCGTAAACGTAACGGGCGTAAAGCGCATAAAAACACGCAGCAGCAGAATAACGGCGATCAACGCGCAGCAGAATACCACAACGCCCCTGAGGATTTTTGCCACGATCTCGTCAAGCATTTTTAAATATTTCATCATCTCAGCGCCTCCTTACACCAGAATGGACGGCAGGAACGTGCATATCGGCTCGATAAACGCGCACATCAAAAGCACGAGCAGGATACCGATCACATAGGGGATAACCTCTTTGGCCAGCTTCAGCATTGGTACGTCCGTAACGGAAGCCACCGCATACAGGCTCATGCCGACAGGAGGGGTAAGCAGGCCGATCATAGAGGCCAGCACCATGACCACGCCAAACTGCAGCTGGCTCACGCCCATCTGCGCTACGATCGGTAAAAAGATCGGCGCTACGATAAGGATAACGGCCGTCCCTTCCAGAAACATCCCCAATACGATCAGGATAAAGATGATCAGCAGCATCAGGACGATCGAATTATTGGATATGGAAAGCATTCCCTCGATCACCTGATTGGGCACGCGCTGGTGTGTCATAAAATAAGCTAGGAAATTGGCGATCGAGATAATGAACAGCGTCTTGCAGCTCGTCACAACGCTGTCGTAAACGATTTTATACAGATCCTTCAGCTTGACCTCCTTATAAACAAAGCAGGATATGATCAGCGCATAAAAGCAGGCGATGATAGAAGCCTCGGTAGCGGTAAACAGGCCGCTCCAGATCCCGCCGACAATGATGACGACCGTCATCAGGCTCGGGATCGCCTTGACAAAATAATTCCAGCGCACCTTCATAGGCATACGCGGTTCGATCGGGTATTTCTTTTTTACGCTGACATAATAGACCCATACGGCCATAGCGATCGCCATCATAAAGCCCGGAATAAAGCCGGCCGCAAACAACTGGCTGACCGACGTTTCCGCCGCGCAGCTCGAGTATACGACAAATGCGATCGAAGGCGGAATGACCGGCCCGATCGTCGAGGAACCGGCGGTAATGCCCGCGCTGAACTCATGCGGGAACCCCGCGTCATCCATCGCCTTCATCTCAATCATGCCCAGTCCGGCCGCATCCGCCACCGCCGCGCCGGACATGCCCGAGAAGATAACGGACGAAACGATATTCACCTGTGCAAGGCCGCCCGGCCAATGTCCGACGCAGGCTTTTGCAAAATTAAAGATACGGTCGGTGATCCCGCCGGTATTCATCAGATTGCCGGCGAGGATAAAGAACGGGATCGCCAGCATGGTAAAGCTGGTAGTGCCATTGTAGATACGCTGCGCCATAACAGCCATGATATCGCTGTAGCCCAGACCGGCGAACATTCCGGCCGCCGTGCCTCCCATCGCGGAGCATACCGGCACGCCTAACAGCATAAGGCCGATCAGCACAACGCAAGTGATCAATGCGATCATAGATTTATTCCTCCTGCATAATTAAGAAAGGCAGCATCCCCCGCGTCTTTTAAGGAGCCGGTGGATGCTGCCGCTCAGTTCTCTGTTACGGATCCGCTCCGTAAGAGGGCCGCATTCCCTTACTTACGCGCGTTCTCAACGATTTCCATCATTTTGTCAAACATTTCCTGCGTAACGTCAGGGATCTCCAGCATCTTAGCGTAAGCGGAATCCATCTGCGCACGGAACTCATTGATATCGACGTCGATCACTTCCATGCCCTCTTCCTTCAGCTTCTCGATATATTCCGCCTCGGATTCCTGAACCTCTTTCCGCATGGAAGCGGACGCTTCCGCGGAAGCCTTCTCGATCGCCTCCTGCTGAGCCGGCGTTAAGCTTTCCCAGAACGTATTATTGATAATCAGGTTCATGGATTCCCACTCATGGCGCGTAAGGCTTAAATAATGCTGCTCGCACTCCCACAGGGAATTGTTGTAGATCGTAGAGATCGGATTTTCCTGACCGTCAACCGTCTTCTGCTTGAGCGCGCTGATCAGCTCGTTAAACGTAACCTGCGTAACGTCCGCGCCGAGCGCCTCCATACAATAGATAAGCTGATTCTCCTGCGGCGTGCGGATCTTCAGGCCCTTAACGTCTTCGGGATGCTTTACCGGAACCTTAGAATTGGTCAGGCTGCGGAATCCATACTCCCAGCTTCCTACGTTGTGCAGGCCCTTCGATTCCAGCGTGCCGTCGTTTACCCAGTCTTTAAATTCCCCGTCAACGACAGCGTATGCATGTTCATAGCTGTCATACAGATAAGGCATGGGAACCAAATGATAGCGGGGATCGTAATCCCCGAGAGTCGCTTCGCAGACAAGGCAGGCTTCGATCGCGCCGATAGAGACCTGCTCCGCCATCTCGGGAGCGTTCCCAAACTCAGAGTTGTTATGTACCTCTACCGTAACGGAACCGCCGGAATACTGATTCGCCAGATCCGCGAACAAAAGCGACGCATTCTGGCCGGGCTCCCCGTCAGCGTTGAAATTGCCCAGACGGATCGTTACCGCGGGATCGCTCGAAGCGGCCGCCTCTTCGGTCTCGCCGCTCTCCTGCGCCGCAGGCGCGGCCTCCTCCTTACTGCCCTCCGACGCTTCTGCCGCCGGTTCCGCCGCCGCGCCGGTATCCGTACTGCTGATCGTCTTGCCGCAGCCGCTCAGCATAGACGCCGTCATGGCCAGAACCAGAGCTACTGAAAACAGCTTTTTCATTGTAACCATCTCCTCCTTATAAAGTATATTTTTTGTTCCGGATCCTCAGCTCAGATCCGAAACTGTTCAATTTATTACACCATCTCCCCCCCCGATTTTGTCAAGGCCTCCGGCCTCCCCAAACGGCCCTTTTTTCCTTGACCTTTCCTTCTTCAAGTGCTATCATTTTGACAAACAGGAGGAATACGAAAATGGACTATACGCAGGAATACAAACAAAAGCTGGTTTCCGCGGACGAGGCGGTAAAGCTGATCAAATCCGGCGACTGGGTGGACTACGGCTGGTGCGTGAATACCGTCGACGCCTTAGACCGCGCGCTCGCAAAGCGCACGGACGAGCTGACGGACGTTAAGCTGCGCGGCGGGATCCTCTTAAAACCGCTGGCAGTCTTTGAGCGGGAGGACGCTGGAGAACATTTTATCTGGAATTCTTGGCATATGTCGGGGATCGAGCGGAAAATGATCGCGCGCGGCTGCGCTTATTACGCGCCGATCCGCTATTCCGAGCTGCCGCGTTATTACCGCGACCTGCCCTGTCCCGACGACGTAGCGATGTTCCAAGTCGCCCCGATGGACGCGCACGGCTATTTCAACTTCGGCCCCAGCGCTTCCCACCTCGGAGCGATGTGCCAGACCGCGAAGCATATCGTTGTAGAGGTCAATGAAAACATGCCCCGCTGCCTCGGCGGTACGGAGTGCGGCGTACATATCTCCGACGTCACGTATATCGTGGAGGGCGGCAATCCCCCGATCGGCGAGATGGGCGCGGGCGGCCCGGCTACGGAGGTCGATAAGGCGGTCGCTAAGCTCATCGTGGAAGAGATCCCCAACGGCGCCTGCCTGCAGCTCGGGATCGGCGGAATGCCTAACGCCGTCGGCTCCCTGATTGCGGAGTCGGATCTAAAGGATCTGGGCGTGCATACCGAAATGTACGTCGACGCCTTCGTCGATATCGCGCGGGCTGGGAAGATCAACGGCTCCCGCAAAAATCTCGACCGGGGCCGTCAGACCTATGCCTTTGGCGCGGGTACGAAAAAAATGTACGATTATATGGACGACAATCCCGAGATGATGAGCGCGCCGGTCGATTATACGAACGATATCCGCTCCATCAGCGCGCTGGATCATTTTATCTCCATTAACAACGCCGTGGATATCGACCTGTTCGGACAGGTCAACGCGGAATCGGCCGGTATCAAGCATATCAGCGGCGCGGGCGGACAGCTTGATTTTGTGCTCGGCGCTTACCTTTCCAAAGGAGGCAAGAGCTTTATCTGCCTTTCCTCTACCTTTAAGGCAAAGGACGGCTCCTTACAGTCCCGTATCCGGCCGACTCTGGCGGACGGCTCGATCGTCACCGACACGCGGGCCAATGTCCATTTTGTCGTGACCGAATACGGCAAGGTCAATCTCAAGGGGCTTTCCACTTGGCAGAAGGCCGAAGCGCTGATCTCCATCGCGCATCCCGACTTCCGGGACGATCTGATCAAAGAGGCGGAAAACATGCACATCTGGAGAAATTCAAACCGATAAGGTATATCTTATGCAGGGCTGACGATAAGAGCGGACGGAGGATCCTTCAATCCCCCGTCCGCTCTTTGAGATATGCCGCCAATTCTTCTCTTTTTCGGATCTTCGTCTTTTCAAAGATATTGGACATATGTTTTTTCACGGTCGCCTCGGAGATAAACAGCTTATCCGCGATCTCCGCGTTGGAAGCGCCCGCGCAGACCAATACGGCGATCTCCGCTTCCCGCCTTGTCAGTCCGGCCGCAAGGCAGTCCGCCGGATCGATCTCTTCCCTGTAAAGGGCTTCCTCCTTATCGCCTCCCCGCTCCTTTCCTCCCGCCGGTATCTCGTCCTCCCGTCCAAGTATCAGCCTTACGCAGAGCGCGTACAGCATTGGGCGAAAGCAGAGGGCGATATCCTGCAGAAGCCCCTCGTACCCCTTTTCATCGGACAGTCTGGCAAACAGCAGAAGGAAGGTCTGCAGCAGGGCCGCATCCACGGCCTTTCTCCCGCAGGCGCTCACAAATTCTTCCCTGCCCATGCCCCTGCGCCAGAGCGGCATTGTCAAAAGCGCCGTGCCCGCCAGCAGCGCGGCGATATCGCGCAGCCGCAAAAGCCTTCGCAGATCAAATTCCAGCGCGAACGCCATCAGCAGCAGATACAAAAGCAGGAATACGGCTGTCTGTACTCGTTTCCTCATAATCGCTACCCGCCCCTACTCGCTATCGCCCCGCGCAGCCTGTCCCTGCGGCTCTTCCTCCCGCGTCCTTATATCCGCCGTTTCTTCGTACAGGCGCAGCAACCTTTCCTGCCGCTCCTCCCATTCCTCGCGCCGCAGTCTGCGCCGCGTTTCCAGCTTCAGCCTAAGCCGCGACTGTGCAGGCAGAAGCAGCAGGGAAAGCGCCTGCGCATACAGATTGGTCAGAACCGCTACAGCCAGCATGGGCCCCAGCTTTGAGGGCGTCGTGAACCATACCATTAGGATCGGCACCGTCTCAAAGAGTAAAAAGAAAAAGCCGCTGCAGACCGAAGCCTTACGGAGCAGGCAGACCGCTTCCAGAGCGCGCCGCAGCTCCTCCTCGCTTCCCTCGCGCTTTTCCGTCCCCAGCAGGCGCAGCGCATTGATAAGATCCTTCTGCAGGCCGCTGCCGATCAAGATCGTCAGATCAAAGAGCAGGAGCTGTAACAGGCTCGGCGCGTCGATCAGCGCCACGAGCACGTGCCTCCAATCCGGCGTCCAAGTGAACATGATCCCAACGCTCACGACCAGCAAAGCAATTACGGAAATCAGGTGCAGCATAATCCATACCTCCTTTTTATAGAACCTTCGTTTTCTGCTGAGGTCATCTTATCATGCCCGCGCCGTTTTCTCCATACTCCCCGCGGTCGTATTTTAGTCGTAATCTCTCAGGATTCCAGCCCGAACATGAGATTGCACAGACGTATCCCCGTCTGGGTCCGAAAGATCGTATCGCGCGTATGGCGTATCGCCTCCTGATCGCAGCCGTCCTCGTACAGATTGACAAGGAAATCCGCCTCCACCAAGATCTGATAATCGCTCCCCTGTATATTTTTATAGGTATGGTGGTGCGCGATCAGCCATATCACATTTTCAACGATGTCCTTTGCGTAGCCCAGCCTAACAAGCATTTCCCTTGCGGGGGCGGGGCCTTCCTCCTCTTGGAGCTTCCCGTCGCTTTTGCCGTATTTTTCCAGAGCGGGGCGGATCCCGATATCATGGACGATTGCCGCCGTCTCGAGGATCAGCTGTGTCTTATCGTCTAACCCTTCCCGTTCCCCTATCATTTTTGCGAACTGGTATACCTTGATAAAATGCTGACAGCGTTTCGGGTCGCCGCCGTCATAGGATATCATGGCTTCTATCAGCCTGTTGCTCTTACTGACCATCTTTTGATTCTCCCTTACGTCCGCGCCGCTTCAGAAACAGCGCCGTGAGCACGATCCCAAGCGCGAGCCCCGCCAGAAAAAACGCCACGCAAAACAGCGGCAGATGGGAAATCCGCCCTGCGAGAAATATGCTCGTCGGGCCGTCCGCGCCGCCGATCACTACCACGGAATGCCCCGCCGGATTCTTCATTTCAAAAACGTGATGAAGCAGCGAAAAAGCCTTGCCTGCCATCATGAGCCACACCTCCTTTCCTACGCCTTACGCATACCGCTCCATATCTTCCCCAGCTTTCTTCTGATGATGATAAAGCAGACCACATGCGCGGCAAACGTCAGCCCCCAGCTGATCGGATAGGTGATATACAGCCATTCGACGGAATGGAAGCGTTCCATTTTAAAGAGCGTAAAGATCCAGATCAGGCGCAGGCCGCAGGCCCCTATGAGCGATACGATCATCGGCAGCACGGAATGTCCCAGCCCACGCATCGATCCCACGATCGTATCCATCATGCCGCAGAGCGCATACGGCCGGCACACATAGCGCATACGCTTCATTCCCGCCTCCACCACCAGCTCGCTCGCCGTATACAGGGAAAGGAGCTCTCTGCCGAAAAATACCGCCGTATTCCCCAGCAGCAGCCCTACCGTCAGGGCGCAGGCCTCCGCCGCATATAAGATCCGGTTGATACGCTGGAACTGCGCCGCCCCGAGATTCTGTCCCGTAAAGGAGATCGACGCCTGATAAAAGGCGTTCATCGCCACATAGACGAATCCCTCGATATTGGCGGCGGCGGAATTTCCCGCCACTGTGACCGCCCCAAACGAATTGACCGAGGACTGGATGATCACGTTCGAGATAGAGAATATGATCCCCTGAAAGCTCGCGGGCAGGCCGATCTGCAGGATACGGATAAACTTATCCTTGTGGATATGGAGCAGGCGCAGCTCCAGATGGATGCCGCCGGATTCCTTTATCATACAGCGCACCACCAGAAAGGCCGAGATACACTGCGAAATCGCCGTCGCGATCGCGACCCCCGCGACGTCCAAACGGAAATAGATCACAAAGACCAGATTCAGGATGATATTGACGACTCCCGCCACGGACAGATAATACAGGGGCCGTCTCGTATCCCCCACGGCGCGCAGGATCGCGCTCCCGAAATTATAGATCATCGTCGCCGTCATTCCCAGAAAATAGATACGCAGGTACAGCACCGCCAGATCGATCACATCCTCCGGCGTCTGCATCCAGATCAGGATGCGTCTGGCCCCGATACAGCCGACCAGCGTCAATATGATCCCGCTGTATACGCTCAGCAGCATTGCCGTATGCACCGTATCTTTCAAATCTTTATCCTGTCTGGCCCCGAAATAGTGCGAAGCCAGCACATTTGCGCCGATGGACAGGCCGATAAAAAAATTGGTCAGCAGATTGATCAGCGCCGTATTCGAGCCCACCGCCGCCAGCGAGTTGTCCCCCGCAAACCTTCCTACGACGATGATATCCGCGGCGTTGAACAGAAGCTGCAGAATGCTCGAACACATGAGCGGCAGCGCGAACAGCAGCATTTTGCCCAGTATCGAGCCGCTGCACATGTCGATCGAATAGCCCGTCTTTTCTTTTTTCTGTCGCATATCGATACCTCTTTTACTATGTATTGCCGTCCTCCGGCGTCTTTTCTTTTGGCCGGAGCCATCGGCGAACCGATTCTATACCCGCAGGCTGTAATTGTCAATATCCTGATAGCTTCCGAACTTCATGCCCACCTCCCGGATCGTTCCGCAGAAGGTAAAGCCGAATTTCTCATGAAGGCGCGCGCTCGCCGCATTCCCGGAGGTGATCACGGAGACGACCGTATGGAGCCGCGCATTTTCCCTCGCCGCGCGCAGGATCTCCTCCATCAGCGCGCTGGCGACGCCCCTTCTCCTCCACGCGGGCGCTACATAGACCGAAAGCTCCACGGTGCTGCGGTACGCCTCCTTCTCCCGATAGGGGGAAAGGCTGGCGTATCCCGCGATCTCTCCTGCGGATATCCCGCCGGCTTCCGCCTTTCCTGCCGCTTCCCCCGCCGCCTCCGCTGTATAAATGGGATGATCCTCTCCCGTATGGGCGCGGAACCATTCCTCCCATTCGTCCAGAGTCTTGGGCGTTAGATCCAGCGTGGCGACGCCAAAGAGCACCTCATGATTATAGATTGCTAACAGCGCTTCCAGATCCCGCCTTTGCGCCTTTCTGATACGTATCTCGCTCACCGCTGGTTTTTCCTGTTCCCTTCCTTTATAATGAGGCTGATCTTTTTATAGATCAGCACGGTGATCACCGAGACGATACCGCCTTTTAACAGATTCAGCGGCGCGACCGCCAGTATCACCAGCGTCGTCACGCTGTCGATCGCCGGATTGACCTCCGTTCCCATCGCAATGATCGCTTCCATCGGCATCCCGTACAGCTCCGCGAATTTGGGCAGCAGGTACGCCGCGTTGAACGCCGTGCCGAACACCGTCATACAGAGCGTGCCCGTGACCACGGCGATGATCGCATGTTTCCTCGTCTTACGCAGCAGATACACCGCGGAAGCCGGCAGCAGGAAGCTGCAGCCCACCGCGAAATTGGCGAGCTCTCCCACAAACGCCGTAGAAGTAGGCTTGAGGAAGATCTTCAGTATGATCTTGCACAGCTCGATCAGCACCCCGGCCACCGGGCCGAAGGCAAACGTCCCGATCAGCGCCGGCAGCTCGCTCAGATCCAGCCCGTAGAAGGGCGGCGCAAAGGGCACCGGGACTTCCAGCACCATCAATACGGCGGAGATCGCCGCAAACATTCCGCAGACGGCCACCTTGCGGGTCGTCAGTACGCGCTCTGTGCTCCCCTGCCGCTTTTTTGCCGCCTTCTCCATCACATAGGAGAGCAGCACCAGCGCGGCCACGATCAAGGCGAACTGCAATAAAAATATCGCGTTCTCCATAACGGTATCCAATAATGTCACGTTCATAATCCTCCTCACTCCTGCGGTCTTATCTTCATGGTCAGCGCGATCCGCTTTTTCGGGATATCCACCGACAATACCTGCACGCTGACGACGTCTCCCACGCTCACCGCTTCCAGCGGATGCCGGATAAATCTCTCCGTGATCTGCGAGATGTGCACGAGCCCGTCCTGATGGACGCCGATATCCACGAACACGCCGAAATCGATGACGTTGCGCACCGTCCCTTTCAGGATCATGCCCGGCTTTAAGTCCTTCATCTCCAGCACATCGCTGCGCAGGATCGGGGCGGGCATATTATCCCGCGGGTCTCTGGCCGGTTTTTCCAGCTCCTGCAAAATATCCGTAAGGGTCAGCTCCCCGATGCCAAGCTCCGCCGCCAGCTTTTTCTTATTTCCGGCGCGCCGCTCCAGATTGCCGACGCTTCGCTCCGGCTGCGGGTCCGCCGCCATAACGGGCTGCCCGTTTAACGCCGCCGCCAGCGCCTTTCCCATCGCGGTATTCGTATTGCGGACCACCATCTGGCCGCGCCGCCTTTCCCGCGCGGGGGCGCTTTCCGCTTTCTCGCCCTGCGCCGTCTTCCCTTTTTCCGCAGCCGCCTTTTTCTGCGCGGCGCGGACGTCTTCCATCGTAAGCCCCAGCTTTTCCAAGAGCTTTTTGGCGGCCTCATAGGATTCCGGGTGTACGCTCGTCGCATCTAACGGGTTGTCTCCGTCTAGGATCCGCAGGAAACCGGCGCACTGCTCATACGCCTTCGGCCCCAGCTTAGAGACCGCAAGGAGCTGCCTGCGGTCTGTAAACGCGCCGTTGTGCTCGCGGTAATCTACGATATTTTTCGCGATCGTCTTGGAGATCCCTGAGACATAGGAAAGCAGCGGCGCGGACGCCGTATTTAAGTTGACGCCGACCCTGTTGACGCAGTCCTCCACTACGCCGTGCAGCGCCTCGCTCAGCTTTTTCTGGTTCATATCATGCTGGTACTGCCCGACCCCGATCGACCTCGGATCGATCTTGACCAGCTCCGCCAGCGGATCCTGCAGCCTTCTGGCAATCGAGGCCGCGCTCCTTTGCCCCACGTCAAAATCAGGAAATTCTTCGCTTGCCAGCTTACTCGCCGAATACACCGAGGCCCCCGCTTCATTGACGATGACATACGAAACGGGTTTATCCAGCTCCCTTAGCAGCTCTACGATAACCTGTTCCGATTCCCTAGAGGCCGTGCCGTTCCCGACGGAGATCAGATCCACGTCGTATCTGCGGATCAGGCGCTTTAGCTCCGCTTTGGCTTCCTCCACCCGGTTCTGCGGCGCGGTCGGAAAGATCACCTTCGTATCGAGCACCTTGCCCGTCTTATCCACGACCGCCAGCTTGCAGCCGGTACGGAACGCCGGATCCCAGCCTAACACCGTCTTCCCCTCGATCGGGGGCTGCAGGAGAAGCTGCTCTAAATTCTTGCCGAATACGGAGATCGCCCCGTCCTCGGCCTTCTCCGTCAGTTCGCCGCGTATCTCCCTCTCGATCGCGGGCGCGATCAGGCGCTGGTAGGCGTCCGCCGCCGCCGCGCGCAGCAGCGGCTCCGTATAGGCGTTTTCCTTTGTGATCGTCTTTTTTTCCAAAAAGCGCAGGATCCGTTCCGTCGGTGCTTCCACCTTCACCGTCAGGAACTTTTCATTTTCGCCCCGGTTCAGAGCCAGTATCCTGTGCCCCGCCGCCTTGCCGACGCTCTCCGAATAATCGTAATATGTCTCGTAGACGCTCTCCGCCTTTTCGTCCTTCGCCGCGCTGACCAGCCTTCCTTCCTCCATCGTCGCCTGACGGATATAGGCGCGGTACTGCGCGTTGTCGGAGATCGCCTCCGCGATGATATCCTGCGCGCCCTGAAGGGCCGCCTCCGCCGTCTCCACGCCCTTCTCCCCATCGATATAGGCGACCGCCGCCTCCTCCAGCGGCGTCCTGATCTCCTGCGCCAGTATTATCTCCGCGAGCGGCTCTAAGCCCTTTTCTCTGGCTATGCCCGCCCGTGTCTTTCTCTTGGGCCTGTAGGGGCGGTAAAGATCCTCCACCGCTACCAGCGTTTCCGCAGCGTCGATCTGTGCTCTCAGCTCTTCGGTCAGCTTCCCCTGTTCTTCAATACTGCCAAGCGCCTGCGCCTTTTTATCCTCCAGATTCCGCAGATAGGCAAGCCGCTCATGCAGGCTGCGCAGCGCCTCGTCGTCAAGCGCGCCGGTGGCCTCCTTGCGGTACCTTGCGATAAACGGGATCGTATTGCCCTCGTCGATCAGCTTTACCGCCGCTTCCACCTGCCATTTCTCTACCTTGAGTTCTTCCTTTAGTTTTAAGATAATATCCATCGTTATAACTCCTGTCGTCACTTCGCCGCTTTCCTGTCTCTCTATTATACTGGAAAGATACCGGCGATTGCAAGAGGGGACGCCGGACGCTTCCCGCAAAGCCCGCGAAAGCCCCCGGCGCGGGGAAAACGGCGCGCCCTGCGCCCCGGTCGGCGCAGAGTCGTCAAAAATTTTTGAAAAAATCGTGAAAAATCGTCTTCTATACTGGATTTTCATCATATTTATGGTAAACTAAAGATATCGTTACGAACACCTGTATACATTACGGAGAGATCTATGAAACAATTTCACGTAGCCTATCACAACGATACGACGTTTCTCAATGAATTGGAGAAGATCCGGCAGTGGAGGGGCTCTCACCGCGCCTATACGACGGTCTTCCATATCTACTGCGAGGATCTCAATCCGGCGCTGATCGCCCATATCTGCGGGATTCTGGATACGGAGATGCCGGACGACCTGTATCTGGGCTGTATCTCAAATGCGAATATCCTTGAGGGCAGCCTAGCCAAAGAGAGATATCTAATTACCTGCACGGTCTTTGAATATGAAACGACGCAGGCCGCGCTCCTACAATATCCGTTCCGGGAAGAAAACAGCAGGGAAGACGTCCAGAACCTGATCCGCTTTTGCGAGTCCAATCCGTGGGTCGGCTCTGTGGAAATGCTGGCTACGATCATGGGCATGTCCATGAAACCGTTCTGCGACGAGATGGACCGGCTGCCCGCCCATATTCAGGTATTCGGAGGCGGCGCCTGCAATCCCGATCTGGATAACGCCGCGGCGGGCGTTTTCTCGAAGGGGAACGGCTTTCTCGCGCAGGGGATCGTTTTCCTGCTGCTCGGCGGGCCGGATTTTCACGTGCACAATATGTTCATTTCCGGCTGGAAGCCTCTCGACCGCCGGTTCCATATCACGCGGGCGGTCAGGGAAACGCTCTATGAACTGGACGGGCAGCCCGCGCTCAATATATACCGGAAATACCTGAATATCGAAAATAACGAGAACTTTGTTTCCAATACGCTGGAATTTCCTCTTTTTATCGACCACGACGGGATCGACATGCTGCGCTGCCCGCTCGCCGTCAACGACGACGGCTCGCTCGTCATGGCGTCCGATGTCGAAGAGAACACTTCGGTGCGGCTCGCCTACGGCGATCCCGAGACCATTCTGCATACCATCTGTCTGGATGGGCAGAAGGTCGCCGATTTCCAGCCGCAGGCGATACTGACCTTTTCCTGCGCCGCCAGAAGGGCTTTCTGGGGCGACGCCAATGTCAGCAAAGAGACGGAGCCTTTCCAGAAGATCGCCCCGACCACCGGCTTTTATACGCACGGCGAATTTCTGCGCCTGCAGGGACGGATGCTGAATTTCAACGTCACGCTGGTCATAGCCGCCATGCGCGAGGGCGACGCGCCCGCGTCCGAGCCCGTGCGCTTATATAAAGAGGATTTAAAAAATCTCAGCAAGGTCCCTATCCTGTGGCGCTTCGTATCCTTTATTGAAGCCTCGACCGCCGATCTGGAGGAATCCAATTTCAAGCTCACGATCGCGGCGATCACGGACGGGCTCACCCGGCTGAATAACCGTACCGAGATCGAACGGCAGCTCAGCCGCGCGCTGGAGGAATTTAACCGCGGCGATACAGACGGCAGCCTTTCCCTTATCATGCTGGATATCGACAATTTCAAAATGGTCAACGACATTTACGGCCATCAGGCGGGCGACCTTGTCATCAAGACGCTGGCGGATATCCTGCGCAGGACGGTAGTCGCTGTCCACTCCTCCTCCACCGGCAGATGGGGCGGAGAGGAATTTATGGTGCTGCTCTCGGAGAGCGGGGAAGCCGAAGCGGCCGAGGTCGCCGAGCAGATACGCATACGCTTCGCCAACGCCTCGTTTATCGGCATCCCTTCCCAGACCGTCAGCATAGGCGTTACGCAGGCAAAACGCGGCGAGTCCACCGATACGCTCTGCAGCAGGGTGGATCAGGCGCTGTATAAGGCGAAGCAGGAGGGAAAGAACCGGGTCGTCTGCCTTTGATCCGGCAGATACGGCGAAGCCGCGGCCCCGCCGATTCATAAAACGCAAAGGAGCAGGAAAACGCTATGGACTTTCAGAACAATAGGCAAGACTATGGGAACATGCAGCCACAGATACCGGGGAACGCGCCGTATCCCGGCCGCCCTGCGCGTCAGGAAAACGCGATGTCCACCGCCGCTATGGTCACGGGCATTCTCAGTATCGTATCCATTTTCCTGCTGCCGGTCTATCTGCCTTTATTTTTTGCGGGGATCAGCATCGTGCTGGCCTTCCTTTCAAGAGGCGCAGACCGCAGTCTCACGTCTCGCGCAAAGGCGGGCTTTATCACCGCCCTGTGCAGCATTTTCCTGAATCTGGCCGTTATGATCCTGTTCGCCTACTTATTGATCCACGTTCCCGCGTACAGACAGCAGTTTGAGGAGCTCTATGAGCAGATGTACGGAGAGAGTTTAGACGACGCGATGGACGACGCCTTTGGAATCGCAGAATAAAAAAATAGACAACCCCCTTTCGGCAAAGGAGATGATACTATGACGACGCAAGCTATCCTATCGGGCTCTTATGAGAACTACAAGCCTTACGAACGTTACGATCCGACCGCTTCCCGGGAAGATACGCTGCAGAAAAACGCTTCTATGCGGGGCATTCCCGGAGAGACGAAGGAAGCCGATAGAAAGCCCAAGATCAATTTTGGAGAGGACGATATCAAAGCGCCGGGCAGAAAATCCTCCCCCGCGGAATGCCAGACCTGTAAAAACCGGAAATATCAGGACGGCTCCGACGAGATGGTATCCTTTAAGTCCGCCGCCCATATCTCGCCGCAGGCCTCGGCGAGCCGCGTCAGGGCCCATGAACAGGAGCACGTCTCCAACGCCTATAAAAAGGCGTATATGAATAACGGCAAGGTCGTTTCGGCCACCGTATCGATCCATACCGCCGTCTGCCCGGAATGCGGGCGCACCTATGTCTCGGGCGGCGAGACCAATACGCAGATCCGTTATTTTAATGAGGAAAATCCTTACCAGAAAGCAAAAAAGACGGCAGATTCCACGATCTATGCCGGCAGAAATATCAATGCCGCCGTATAACGGCCCGCAGGGCGCCGTACGGCAGAATGGAGTATGAATATGAAGGAACATTTATCTTCCGCTCATCTGAAATCCCTTTCCAGAGGGCAGCTTCTTGGCAGATACGGCGCCGCGATCTCCGCGGAGCTCGCGGTGCAGGTCATTTTGACCGCGGCGGCGCTTCTCTGCTCCGCGCTGACAGACCAGTCCACTTTGGCCGGTCTTGCCCTTGCCGGACTGGTCTCCTTTCTCCTAGAGGTGTTAAGCGGTATCTTCTATGTGGGGCTGACGCGCTTTTATCTGAATCTCGTCTGCGATAGACCCTATCGGACGTCCGACGTCTTTTCCGGCTTCCGCTCCCACGCGGACCGGGTCATCGCGGTACGCTTCCTGATCTCGGTCATGCAGCTTTTGTCCATGCTGCCCTTTCTTGTATGCCTGTTTTTTTATACGGACTCGCCGTCCGCGGCCCTGTTTTTCCTGCTGTGCGTTTTTGCCGTACTGGCCTTTGCGGTCTCGATCTATATCGAGCTGCTCTATTCTCAGGTATACTATCTGATCCTAGATTTCCCCGCCTACGGCGTAAGGCATATCCTCTCCCTGAGCCGCAGGATCATGAAGGGAAACAAGGGACGTCTGCTCTATCTCTATGTCTCCCTCATTCCGTGGTATCTCGCGGCCTTCCTTTCCTGCGGGGTCGCCCTGCTCTGGATCATGCCGTACCAAAGAGTCATTCTGACCAATTTTTATCTCGATCTCCTGCTCTCGTGCAGCCAGCCGGGGAACGCGGTATAGGAAAGCCGCAGACGCCTCTTCTACAGCTTTTTGATCCGTTCGATCGCCTCTACCGTATTCTCATAGCTGCCAAACGCGGTCAGGCGGAAATACGTCTCGCCGCTGGGGCCAAAGCCGGAGCCCGGCGTCCCTACCACATTGGCGTTTTCCAGCAGATCATCGAAAAATTCCCAGCTCGTCATGCCGTTTGGCGCTTTCAGCCAGATATAGGGCGCATTCACGCCGCCGGATACGGTATAGCCCGCGCTCTTTAACCCTTCCAGAATATACGCCGCGTTGTTCATATAATAGGCGACCTGTTTTTTAAGCTGTTCCTTCCCCTCTTTGGAATATACGGCCTCGCCGGCCCGCTGCACGATATAAGGCGCGCCGTTATACTTCGTCCCGTGCCGTCTCGCCCAGAGCGCGTGCAGGGAAACGTCCCCGACCTTTAACTCCTTAGGCACTACGGTATAGCCCAGACGCACGCCGGTAAAGCCTGCGTTCTTGGAAAAAGAATGCAGCTCGATCGCGCAGGTTCTCGCCCCCTCGCACTCATAGATACTGTGCGGTATCCCTTCCTCGGAAATATACGCCTCATACGCCGCGTCATAGATGATCACGGCCCCGACCTTGTTCGCATAATCGACCCATTCCTGAAGACGGCTCTTTGTGACGGCGCTGCCGGTCGGATTGTTGGGGAAGCACAGATAGATCAGATCCGGCGTTTCCTTGGGAAGCATGGGCGCAAAGTCCGTATCCGCTGTGCAGGGCATATAGATCACGTCGCTCCATGTCTCGGTCGCAGGATCGTAGCTGCCTGCCCTGCCCGCCATGACATTGGTATCCACATAGACCGGATAGACGGGGTCGCATACGGCGATCTTATTGTCCACGCTGAAGATCTCCTGAATATTCCCGGAGTCGCATTTCGCGCCGTCGGATACAAAGATCTCGTCGGCCTCGATCCCGCAGCCCCTTGCCTTGTAATCATTCTCCGCGATCGCGCTGCGCAAAAACTCATAGCCCAGATCGGGCGCATACCCCCTAAAGGTAGCCGCATCCGCCATCTCGTCTACCGCCGTATGCAGGGCGGAGATGATCGCGGGAGCCAGCGGCTGCGTCACGTCGCCGATCCCCAGACGGATGATCCTTTTGTCAGGGTGCGCCGCCGCATAGGCGTTTACCTTTCTGGCGATCGTGGAAAACAGATAGCTTCCCGGAAGTTTTAAATAATTATCATTTACCTTTACCATATTCCTGTCTCCTGTCGTTTCGTTTGGCGCGGGCCCCTCGGCCCGCAATCGGTTTCCTTTTTATTTATCGGCCGCAGCGGGGAGCGCGATCTCTCCCTCAAACACCGTTTCGGCCGGCCCCGTCATATATACGTCGCCGCTTTCTTCGTCCCATTCGATATCGATCGCGCCGCCCCGTACATGCACCGTCACCGCCCGGTCGGTCAAGCCGCCCAGCACGCAGGCCACGACCGCCGCGCAGCAGCCCGTGCCGCAGGCGAGCGTCTCGCCCGCGCCGCGCTCCCATACGCGCATTTCTACGTTCCGCCTGTCAATGACCCGTACAAACTCCGTATTGATCCGCTTAGGAAAGCGCGCATGGCGCTCAAAGCAGGGGCCGATCGACTCGAGCGCAAGCTGCGCCGTATCGTCCGCAAAGACGACCGCATGGGGATTGCCCATCGAAACGCAGGTCATCTTCCACGTTCTTTGGGCGGCTTCGATCTCCTCGCCGATCACCGTCTCTCCCAAAGCCGTTACGGGGATCTTTTCCGCCCTAAGCTCCGGGCGTCCCATATTGACCTTCGCGCGGACCGCCTTCCCTGCCGCAGTCTCCAAAACGATATGCTTGACCACGCCCGCGCTGACAATGTCGATCTCCTCTTTATCGGTCAGGCCCTTATCGTATACGTATTTGGCCACGCAGCGGATCCCGTTCCCGCACATCTCCGCCCTGCTGCCGTCCGCATTATACATTTCCATCTCAAAATCCGCCTCCGCAGACGGATTGATAAAAATGACCCCGTCGCCGCCGATCCCAAAATGGCGGTCGCTCAGCACGCGTACCAGCTCCGGCTTTTCCTCCTGCGCGATCCGCTCCGCCGCGCCGTCGATATAAATATAGTCGTTCCCGCAGCCATGCATTTTTGTAAACTTCACAGCCATTCCCCCTTTTCTAAGCAGATCCGATCCGCGGTCTCTCACAGTCCCATGACCGACAATATCATCTGCGCCGTTTCCACCATGTTCGTGCTGCTGTCCATGCTGCATTTCTGAATATATCTGTGCGCTTCCTCTTCCGTCATATGGTTGCGTTCCATCAGCAGCGCCTTCGCCTCCCCGATCAGCGCCTGCTCCTTAGGATCGCGCGCTCTCGGCGTCAGCCTGCGGCGCTTTCTCTTCCTGTCCGCATTCTGCACCATCATCTCGACGGTGCTGAGCAGTTCATGCACTTTCAGCGGCATGGCGATCGAAAGACAGTCGTCCCTTCCGTATTCGTCAAGGACGCGCTCGGAGGCCAGCAGGAGCAGCTCAAACTCCTCGGGAAGGCTCTCCTTCAGCTCCGAATAGATCATATCTTTCAGCCGATAGCCGCATATCACGATCCCGTCGTTTAATCCTTCCACGCAGCTAAGCGCCTGCGCGCCGGTAGCACAGACCGCCGTTACGGAATACCCGCTGCGTACCAGAATGTTTTTGATACTTCTGGCATTTTCAATTTTGGGAAAGACGACCACAATGCCAGTCAACGGGTGCACCTCCTCTTCGGCCCTTCTCTTCTGTCATACGATACGCCCTAATAACGGTTCAGATACTGCTCCAGCTCCCAGTCCGTGACCTGCGCCTTGTATTCGTTCCATTCCTGCGTTTTCAGTTCCAGATATTTATCATAGGCATACCCGCCGAGCGCCTCTCTGATAAAGGCGTCTTTTTTCATCTCTCCGAGCGCTTCCGTCAGGGTATGCGGGATCTCCTCGATATGGTACTTCTCCTTTTCCTCCCTGCTCAGCGTAAACAGATTAAAATCCATGCTCTCCGGCGGCATGATCTGTTTCTCGATCCCTTCCAGTCCCGCCTGAAGGCAGAGCGCCAGCGCGAGATAAGGATTTGCCGCGCAGTCGGGCGAGCGCAGCTCGATATGCTTCCCTCTCTCCCGTTCCTGCGGAATGCGGATCAGCGGGCTTCTGTTGGAAACGTTCCATGCGACATAGGCGGGCACCTCGTACCCAGACACCAGACGCTTATAGGAATTAACGAGCGGGTTCAACACCGCGGTCATTCCCTTTATATGCCGCATAATCCCGCCGATAAAATACAGCGCCTCCTGACTGAGGCCGTATTTCCCGTCCGGATCCGTAAAGATATTCTTCCCGTCCCGAAAAAGCGCCATATGCAGGTGCATACCGGAACCGTCGACGCCCTGCTTGGGCTTTGGCATAAAGGTCGCGTGCAGCCCATGCCCTTTGGCGATGGTCCTGACCGCCATTTTGAACGTCATGATATTGTCCGCCGTTTTCAGGGCCTCGTCGTGCCGGAAATCCACCTCATGCTGCGCGGGCGCGGCCTCATGGTAGGAAGCCTCGATCTCAAAGCCCATCGCCTCTAGCGTCATCACAACGTCCCGGCGCACGTTTTCCGCCCGGTCTAACGGGCCGACGTCGAAATAGCCCGCCTGCTCATGCGTCAGAGTCGTCGGGAGCCCGTTTTCATCAATATGGAACAAAAAGAACTCGCATTCCGGCCCCACCTCGAACTGATAGCCCATCTCTTTGGCGCGCGCGATCGCCCGCTTTAGGATATAGCGGGAATCCGCTTCAAACGCCGTCCCGTCCACATGATACATATCGCAGATCAGCCTTGCCACCTTCCCGCGCTGCGGCCGCCACGGAAAGATCTCAAACGTATCGTAGTCGGGATGCAGGTACAGGTCCGTCTCCTCCCGCCAGCCCAGCGTCTCGATCGGAGAAGAATCAAAACAGCACCGGTTATCCAGCGCCTTCTCCAGCTGGCTCGCCGTAACGGCGATATTTTTGAATGTGCCCAGAACATCGGTGAACTGCAGGCGGATAAATTCCACATCTTCTTCCCGCACCAGGCGAACGATATCTTCCCGCGTATAATGTTTCATATCACAATTCCATTCCTTTCTCCATGCGCATTTCTCTGCATAAAAAAGGACATTCTTATCGCATAAGAACGCCTTTGCTCCATGTGTTATCATAACAGCCGGATCAGACGCTTGTCAAGAGGCTTCTAAGGAGTATGGCGCGGCAGGTTGCAGGCATATTCGTCCCTTCCGCTTAATACACTATATAAACAAAATGAAAACGGGGATATCGTTATGAGTTCCAAAACCAAAATTGTCGTCCTCCATCTGAAGGAATTGCTGTATACCGGAATCTTTCTTGTGCTGGGGATCCTCTTTATCGTCCTGTTAGTTATCATGTTCCTGCCGGATGACGGCGGCAAAAAGGAGCCCGCGCCAAAGAGCGGCGCGCCTGCACAGAGCGCCTATGTGCCCGGCGTCTATACGACCTCCATACAGCTCGGCGGCAGTACCGTGGATATCGAAGTCGTGGTAGATGAAAACCATATCAATTCCCTGCGCCTGAATACGCTGGATGAGGCGGTCGCGGCCATGTACCCGCTCATCGAGCCCGCCTTTGACGAGCTGGCGCAGCAGATTAAGGCCAATCAGTCTCTGGAGGGGATCAGCTATTCCGACGACAACCGCTACACCTCCATACTGCTCTTGGACGCCATCTCCAAATCGCTGGAAAAGGCGGCCGTATCCACAGACGCCGAAAGCGCGGACGGCTAATACGCGCCTTCGCTCATTTTAATCCTTCCAGCTCCCTCTGCCATGCGGATATGCTGGCGTCCGACGGCATACGCAGATCCCCGCGCGGGGATACCGCCACGCTTCCGACTTTGGGAGCGTCCGGCAGGCAGGAGCGCTTAAACTGCTGCGCAAAAAATCTGCGGTAAAAGATCTTCAGCCACTTGAGGATCGTTTCCTCGCCATACAGGCCCGCAAACGCGCGCTTTGCAATTCGGTAGATCTTCGCCGGGGAAAAATGCAGGCGCAGCATGTAATACAGGAAGAAATCATGCAGCTCATACGGGCCTACCAGATCCTCCGTCTTCTGGGAGATCTGCCCCTCTACGGGCGGCAGAAGCTCCGGGCTGACCGGCGTATCCAGCACGTCTAGGAGCACGCGCCGCAGCTCCTTATCACCGCAGCTTTCCGCATAATACCGTACCAGATGGCGCACCAGCGTCTTAGGCACGCCGGCATTGACCCCGTACATGGACATGTGATCCCCGTTGTAGGTCGCCCAGCCAAGCGCCAGCTCCGACATATCCCCCGTACCAATCACCAGCCCATTCTCCCGGTTCGCGATGTCCATCAACACCTGCGTCCGTTCCCTCGCCTGCGCATTTTCATAGGTAATATCGTGCCGCTCCTCATCCTGCCCGATATCATGGAAATGGACGCGGACGGCCTTGCGGATATCCACCTCTTTTAACGTAAGGCCCAGCGTCCGCGCCAGCTTGCAGGCATTGTCATATGTCCGCCCCGTCGTGCCGAAGCAGGGCATCGTTACCGCTATGATCCCTTCCCGTTCCAGAGAAAGCAGGTCGAACGTGCGCACGGTCACGAGCAGGGCGAGGGTGGAATCTAGGCCCCCCGAGATCCCGATGACCGCCTTTTGGCAGCCGGTATGCTCGCAGCGTTTTTTCAGCCCATAGGACTGGATCGCAAGGATCTCCTCGCAGCGCCTATCCCGCTCCGTCCGGTCGGCGGGCACAAAGGGCATACTGTTAAATTCCCGCGTGAGCGCCGTCCTCTGCGCCGCAAGATGGAACGGCACCAGCCGATACCCTTCCGTCCTTGCGGCCGGCCAAGTATTCATGCGCCGCCGTTCAAAATTAAGCCGCGATATATCCAGCTCGGCATAGACCGCCCCTTCGCAGAAATCCTTCTTTTCCGCCAGTATGCCGCCGTTCTCCGCGATGATGTCATGGGCCCCAAACACCAGATCCTGTGTGGACTCCCCTTCTCCGGCGCTGCAGTAGAGATACCCCGACACCAGCCTTGCGCTCGCAGAGCGTACCAGCATTTTCCGGTATTCGTCCTTGCCGACCGTCTCGTTGGAGGCCGAAAGGTTCACGAGGACGTTTGCGCCGGCCAGCGCGTGCGCCGTCCCCGGCGTATCCGGCGCCCACAGATCCTCGCAGATCTCGCAGCCGACGACAAGCCCTTCCATTTCCGGCGTAAAAAAGAGGATATCCGTCCCGAACGGGATCTCCTCCCCGTCCCAGAGAAAGCCCTCCGCCCGTTTATTTCCCGGCGTAAAATGTCTGGCCTCATAAAATTCCCCATAGCAGGGGATATTGCGTTTGGGGATCAGGGCGAGCAGCTTCCCATCCGAGAGGACGGCCGCCGCATTATACAGCTTGCCCGCCTTTACCACGGGCAGCCCTATGAAAAACAGGGCCCTAAGCCCCTGCGTATACGCGGCGATCCGGCGCAGGCACGATCTCGTCTCCGATAAGAGCCGCTCCTGCAGGAAAAGATCGCCGCAGGTATAGCCCGTTAAGCACAGCTCGGGAAATACCAGTATCCTTGCGCCCTTTCCATAGGCTTCCTTGATGCCGCTGCAGATCGCCTCCGCATTATACTGCGGATCCGCCACCTTGATCTTAGGCGTTACCGCCGCCGCTTTGATAAATCCATGTTCCATTATCGTACCGCCTTTTTTAAGATACGTTTCAGCTCCTCTGTCTCAAACGTATAATCCGTATTGCAGAAATGGCAGTTTACCGTGACCGGCTTGCCCTCCGCGATCATTTCCTCGATCTCTTTCCTGCCGACGCTGACGATCGCTTTCTCCACTCTCTGCCTGCTGCAGTTACAGGAAAACGCCGTCGGCACACGCTCTGTAATCTCCGGCGAAAGCCCTTCCAAAACACGCTCTATTATGCGTTCCGGGGTATCCCCGCTATCCAGCATGGCCGTGACGGGCGGGATCCCCTTTAGGTTTTCCTCTAAACGCGCAAGCGCCGCCTCCTCCGCAAGGGGCATGAGCTGGATCAAAAAGCCCCCGGCCTGCCGCACCGTATTGTTCCTGTTCATGAGAACGCCCAGCCCCACGCTTGAGGGAACCTGCTCGGACGTCGCGAAATAGTAGGTCAGATCCTCCGCGATCTCGCCGCTCTGCAGATCGGTCTGCCCCACATACGGATCCTTCAGACCCATATCCTTTATGACGCGCAGCGTCCCCCGTCCGACGGCTCCGCCCACGTCCAGTTTCCCTGCGCTGCTCGGCGGCAGCATGACGCCGGGATTTCTGACATAGCCCTTTACGTTCGCCCTAGAATCCGCTGTCACAGTGAGGCCGCCGATCGGGCCGTCTCCCTCGATCTGCAGGGTCAGCAGATCCTCTTCCCCCTTCAGCATGATCCCCATCATAGCGCCTGCCGTCATCAGCCGTCCTAGCGCCGCCGTCGCGACCGGACTCGTATTATGCCGTTTTCTTGCTTCCTCCGCCGTCTCTCCCGTCGTCGCCGCAAAGGCCCGTATCTGCGCGTTTGCCGCCGTCGCCCTGACGATATAATCGCTCATGTTTCCCTCCCGCTTTCTTTATCTTTCTCCTTGATCCGCTTCCACGCTCTTGCCGGATTCCCGCGCCGCGATACCGATCCGCTCGCTCTTTGGCCCCGCCGCGCCGCCGCTGTCCGCGTCAAACGCCTCCAAAAGGATCAGCCCCGCCCGTTTTAACAGCGCTTTCATCTCTTCCAACGTATATCCTCTCTGGTAGTGGGTCTCCGTAAATTTCCGGTAACGCGCGTCGGCCTCCTTTACAAAGAACGTAAGATCGTATTCGTTGATACAATCCTTTTCCTCAAAATAATTTTCCCAGATAAAGCTGCACGATTCCCGGTTCTCCGCAATGACCGTATCCCCGATCACCTCGCGGTACTTATAGTCCGTATTGAAATCAAACAGAAAAATCCCGCCCGGATCCAGATAATTGTTAATCAGCCGAAAGACCCCGAGGAGTTCCTCCGGCTCTAAAATGTAATTGACACTGTCACACAGGCTCACGGCCGCCCGCACCGTGCCGTACAGTTCAAATTCCCGCATATCCTGACACAGATACAGGATATCATGGCCGGATACGTCCCGTTTCTGCAGCGCCCTGCCCAGCATTTCCTGCGAAGCGTCAATGCCGATCATATCGTACCCGGCCTTTGCGAGCAGCTCCGTGAGCGTCCCTGTCCCGCAGCCCAGATCCAGCACCAGCCCCTCCGCGATCCCATAGGAGACAAGGCGCTCCCGTATCCTTTCGCACCACATCTCATACGGCGTATCGTCCATAAAGATATCGTAGACCGCTGCAAATTCCGTATATGCTTCCATCTCTTCCCGACGCTTTCCTTTCCCGCCGCCTGCGCGCCGCACGCCCGGCCTAACTGATAACGGCTCCCAGCAGGCCGTACGATACGACGGACATGATGACCGTCGCCATAATGATACCGAGCAGCACCGCGAGGATCGACTTTTTAAAATCCACCTCCAGCAGTGCCGCGATCAGCGAGCCCGTCCATGCGCCCGTACCGGGCAGCGGCACGCCCACGAAGAGCACCAGCCCCCAAAACTCATACCGCTTGATATTCTCGCTCTTGCTCATCGCCCGCTTTTCCAGCTTTTGTATGATCCTGCCGATCCCCTTTACATTTCGGAGCAGCCGAAAGACCCTGCGGACAAACAGCAGGATCAACGGCACCGGGATCACATTGCCGACAATGCAGATCGGCACCGCCGCTTCGATCGGCACCTGCAGCAGCGAAGCCGCCAGCAGGCCGCCGCGCAGCTCTAAGATCGGTATCATCGAAATTATAAAGATCACCAGTTCCTTTGAGATATAGGCTCCCAATGTATTAGTAAACCATACGGCCAGACTTTCCATAACGCTTCCCCTCTCAGCTTTCCTTTCTTCCTTCGATATATCGTTCCAAAAATGCAAGCAGCGTATCCATCGCCTCGTCTGTCCCGACGCTGATACGCAGATAGTTATCGATCCGCGGCTTTTCAAAATACCGGACGTAGATCCCCGCCTCTTTTAACGCCTCAAACAGCTCCTTTGCCGGTATCTCATCGTGCGATACGAAAAGGAAATTGCTCCTAGAATCGGAAAACGCAAAGCCCAGACGTCCAAGCTCCCTCTTCGTCCGCTCTCTGGTGGAGATAAGCTGGCGCAGGCGTTTCTGAAAATAGGCCTCGTCCTGCACGCTCGCTATCCCCGCCCGCTGGGAGGGCAGATTCATAGTGTAAGAATTAAAAGAGAATTTAACATCTTGTAAATACGCGATCATTTTTTCGCTCCCGATCGCGTATCCGATCCGCATACCCGCCAAAGATCGGGATTTGGAAAAGGTGCGCACGACTAACAGATTTTCATACCTCTCAAGGAGATCCAGCGCGCTCCTGCCCCCGATCCCCGCAAAGTCGATATAGGCCTCGTCCACGATCACCGCCGCGCCGGGATTGGCGCGCACGATCTCTTCTACCGTATCGAGCGTTTCCAGAATGCCGGTGGGGGCGTTGGGATTCGGAAAGACGACGCCGCCGCAGTCCGTCCTGTAATCCTTGGGGTCGATCGTAAAGTCCTCCCGCAGCGCTCTGGTCTCATAGGGGATCCGAAACAGCTCCGCCCAGACGTCATAAAAGGAATAGGTAACGTCCGGGAACAGGATCGGCTTCCCGCTGTTAAAAAAGGTCAGGAACGCCATCGCGAGCACATCGTCGGAGCCCACGCCCGTAAATACCTGCTCTTTCCCGACTCCATGATAAGCGGCAAGGCACTCCCGCAGCGCATCCGCATCCGGATCGGGATACAGGCTGTATTCCTCCGGCCTTATCTGCATGAGCGCCTCCGTCACGCCCGGCGCGGGCGGATAAGGATTCTCATTGGTATTTAACTTGATCACATCCCGTCCGCGGGGCTGCTCGCCCGGCGTATAGGGAACCACGTTCCGCACATTCTCTTCCCAGTTCATTTTTCTTCTCCTCATTTGACGCCAGTCTTTTTCTGTTCCATACTAACAAATTTTCCCATTCATTGCAATCACTAAGCGCGCGCGGACAATTTTTCATTGACATCGCCGCCTGCGTATCTTACACTTTTTTTAAATTCTGGAAGAATCTGCAGCTATGGGAGGATATCTATGCAAAAACATCGGCTTTTTTCCTGTTATCTGTCCGCCTTTTTCATCACGTGGGCGGGAATCAGAGCCTGCCGTCTCAGCACCTTTCATCCCTTTGGCTTTCTGCTGTTTATCGCCTGCCTGTTGTCCGGCCGGGCGTTTTATCATTGGGAAAACGGGCTGCAGCCGCCTCGAAAATATAAGATAACATCTGCTATTATTTCTGTCCTCTTTACCCTCTTTTACCTGTGCGCCGACTATGAGGGATTGCTGACGGGTCTTGACAGCCTTTTATTCCGGCTCGGCTGCCTTTTGATCTGTACCATCGGCTTTTTCCTTTTATTCTACGGGGCGCTTATGTCCTTTTTCCTCTGGTCGGATACGCATTCTCTTTTTTATAAGGAAGAAACACAGCCGCGCCGACTCTATGGCAGGCTGCCTCTGGTCGGCTTTTTTTTCTGTCTGCTCTGCTGGCTGCCCTATCTGCTCGTCAATTATCCGGGCGTCATGACCGTGGACAGCCTTAACCAGTACGGCCAGATCATCGGTCAGCTTCCCATGAGCGACCACCACCCGTGGGTCCATACGCAGCTTATCGCGCTGTTTTATCATATCGGCATGGCGCTTACAGGGGACGCCGTCGTCGGTCTGGGACTTTATACGATCTTCCAGATGTTCGTGATGGCCGCCGTCTGCTCCAATCTTCTGGGGCTTTTCGTCCGCCTGCGCGTAAAGCTGCCCGTCTGCCTGTGCGTTCTAGCCTTTTACGCCCTGCTCCCCTACAATGCGGTCTACATGGTGACGATGTGGAAGGATATCCTGTTCTCGGGCATGACGCTGCTCTTTTCCACGGAGCTGCTGCGTTTTCTGCTCTCCGTCTCCCGCCCCAGCTTTCGTATCACGCCGCGCGATAGGTGTCTTTATCTGATCTCGGCGCTGGGCATGTGCCTGCTCCGTTCCAACGGCTTTTACGCGTTCCTCATTACGCTCCCCTTCCTTTTTATTCGATTTTACCGGACCGATAAAAGCCAGCTTCCGCTGAATCTGTCCGTTCTGCTCCTCGTCCTGCTCATCAAGGGCCCCGTTATGAACGCCTTTTGCGTGCTCCCGCCCGACTTTGTCGAGCCCCTGTCCATTCCGATCCAGCTCGCCGCCAGAGTCTACGCGGACGGCGAGGCCGTAAGCGCGCAGGATAACGAGCTTTGGAACCGGATCGTCGATACCTCCAAGATCCCGCAAACCTATGAGGACTTCTGCTCCGACCATATGAAAAACCTAATCCGCATGGGCGATCCCGACTATCTGGAAGCGCACCGCGGCGAATATCTGCGCCTGTGGATCCGTTTCGGCCTCTCCCACCCAGCCGCCTATCTGCGCGCCTACATCGACGCGACCAAAGGCTACTGGTTCCCGGATATCCCCAACGTCATAGGCTCGGATGAACGGATCGCCGAAAATCCTTACGGGCTGACGGCCAGCCCCCTGCTCCGCGGCCCGGTAATGGTCAAGATACACGAGATCCTTTTCAAACTGCCGGATATCCTGCCCGTCTATGGGCTGCTGTTCAGTATCGGCGCCATGTTCTGGCTCGCCGTCGCGCTTGCGGGCAAGACCCTGCTCTCCGACGCTAAGCGTCTCATCGTCTATCTGCCCAACGCCGCCGTTTTCGCAACGCTGATGTTAGCGACCCCGGTCAACAATGAATTTCGTTACGCATGGCCGATGCTGCTCTCCCTTCCGCTGTTTCTGTTCTGTGCGTTTTCTCCTAAGGAGCAGGACGCTCAGGAAGCGGGCGCATCGAACATTTGATAGTACTGCATTCGGCGATAATTTGATAACGACTGTATTTTATCTAACTCCTCTTCCTCGATCAGCCTTCCGTCCGCGTCCATCACGCATTTTGCGCTGACGACCGGATAACGCTCCCGCAATTTCTCCAGATAGCCGTAATATCCCCGGCGCGGGATCCCCGCCTGCTCTAAGACCTCCAGCGCCAGAAAATTCGCGCTCGTTTCCACGCCCTGTTTCTCTTCGATCTCATAATTCGCCCAGATCAAAAACGGCACCTGATAGCGCAGCTCCTCCGCCGCCTCTGTCTGTGCCCGTTTCCGCCCGTCCGCCTCTAGGATCGGATCCGCCACGCTGTCGTTCGGCTGATGATCTCCAAAAAATACCAGCAGCGTATCGTCCTCCTCCTTCGCAAAATAGGAGATCAGCTCCTCCAGATCCCGATCCGTCAGCGACAGCAGGGAAAGATAATTCTGTAACGCCTGTGATTCAATCCCTTCCGGTCGGATCTGCGGAAGGAAATTATCATACGCCTGATCGTACCCGCCGTGGTTCTGCATGGTCACATTAAATAAAAATAACGGTCGGTTTTTATCCCGCGCCTCATATGCGCGGATCAGTTCCCGGAAATCCGAGCGATCGCTCACATATCTGCGGATATATTCCGCTTCGGAATAGTCCTCCAGAAAATGCAGCTTGGAAAATCCCATCCACGGATACGCCTTATCGCGCTTCCAGCCCGTCGCATAATAAGGGTGCATGGCCGCAGTTTCATATCCCGCCTGCGCAAGCGCGGAGGCCAGAGAAGGGATCGGCCCCTTTATATACTGCTGATAGGGAATGCTGCCGTACGGGAGGAAGGCCATCGTATTGCCCGTCAAAAACTCATATTCCGTATTGGCGGTATTGCCGCCCAGTACGGAAACGTGCAGTCTCCCGCTGATCACATTGTCCGATCCCATCAGGCCGCGCACAAAGGGGATCTCCTCCCGGTCGCAGCGGTACTGCCCGACCCATTCCATATCCGCAAACGCCTCGTCCATAATGACGATGATATTCGGGAGCTTTTCCGCGCTCCCGCACGGCCCGCTCTTTGCTTCCAAAGTCCCGTATCCCGACAGCGTCCGTTTTATCTGCGCGGCGTCATACCCCTTCGGTTCCTCCTGCCTAAGATATTTCAGCTCCATCAGAAAAGCGGTCAAAACGCCGTTTCTCTCCTGCATGAGCCGCGGCTGCGAAAGCCTGTGGTACAGACCGAGCGCCGTCACGGCCCCGTCCTGATGAAGGAGCAGCGTCATAGCGGACAGACAGGCCAGCGAAAGCAGGCTCCCGGCCAGCCTTATCTTTCTTCCGCATATCCGCACTTTGCCCGCCGCCGGCCAAAACAGCTCCGCCGCGATCAGCAGTGCGAATCCGGCCAGCGTCAAGAGCGCCCGCGGGGAGAGATCGTAGCGGAAATTATCCGCCACCGTCGCCGCCGTCTCCATTGAAAAGATATCCCACGGCAGGATCGGCGAGGAACGGAACAGGAGCACATAATAATTGGCCAGTCCCGCCAGCAGGGCGATCGTCGTCTGAACGGCCAGCGCAAGGCGCGCCCTGCCGGTCAGCAGGATCAAAAGCGCCGCCGTCAGCCAGTAAAACAGCAGATTCCAGACAAACGCCCACGCCCCGATATCCGCAAAGGGATCGTACGTATACAGCTCCGTCAGCAGAAAGGTAAGCGGCGGCGTTGTCAAACACAGCGGCAAAAGATTCTTTTGTCCGGTCTTTTCTATCTTCATATCCTTTTATCCTTTTCTTTTCCGCGCCCGCTCCCTCCGCGCGGCAGGCCGCATGTCCAAGCCCCGCTCACGGGCCTTACGCGGGCTTCGGGTCCGCTTTCGCCTATCGGTTGCAGTCTTTTTCATTTCATGCTATACTTTCCTGTGCAGTTTTCTTACAGGGAGGCATTTTATGGGCAAGGGCTTTCGTTTCCCCGAAAAAAGAAAGACACTAACCAGCGTCCTTCTCATCACGGTGCTTTTACTTTTATCGGGAGTCTTTTTCGTCCTCCATCGGAAAAATACGCCGCCTATCCTGCGTCTTTCAGAGACCGAAGAGGCCTTTCTCCTGCCCGGCAAGAGCTTTGAGGGCCAGACTCCCGCACCCAATCCCTATGACCAGCTCAGCGTCCCCACCTACATTACCAAAATCGACGGGACTTACTTTATCGTAGACTGCTATCACGACCAGATCATCTATTCCGATTCCCTTACAAAGCCGCTTTCCCAATGGCTTGTCATGACCGACGAAATCCGCATGGGGCATACGCTCGCGGGCGACGGGACCGTCTTTTTAGCCGACGATACGGAAAATAACCGCGTCCTGATCTATGAGAAAAAGGCCGGCGTATATGTCCATACCCAGACCTTTTCCGATATCGGCATCCGTCCCCACTATGTCATCTACCGAAACGAGGACCGGCTCTTTTATGTCTGGAGCTCCATGACCGGAGAAATGTATCTGTTCGGGCGCATAGAAGGCTCCGACCGCGTCGCGCTCAGAGGGATCCGGCGGATCCCCGCTCTCAACGGCTGCTATGTCCGCTCCTTTACGATCTTGGGAGACGATATCTATTTCGTCTCGGGAAACGCTTCCATTATCAGGGCCGATCTTGACAGCTTTAAGATCAAGGAAATCTATCCCGTGCCGGACTCTATGGCAGGCATGATACAGATCTCCCTGATCGACGGCTATTATTATATCACCGTATCGACCGACGCCGCGGGCAGCCAAAGCGCCGCCACCATTCTCCGCACCAAAGATCTCGGCAGCCTGATCTCGGGCGGCTATGAAGACGTATACGACGTTTTTATCGGAGGCGGCACGCCCTATTACATCACCTGCTTTGACGGGCTCTATTATCTGACGGAGCACCGGCTGCCCGGACATTCCGTCTGGAGCTTTCGCAGCGAGCAGGGAGAGCTGTGCGACGTCAAGGCCGTTTATTGAGCCTTTGATCCCGTCAGATCATATAGGAGCCCGCGATCCTCGCCTGCTGCCGTTCCACCAGATCCGCGATCGTCACATTGTCAACCACCTGATTGATCGCTTTCGCCAGCTCCTTCCAGACCTCCAGTGTCTCGCAGGTATCGCAGTGCTCGCATTCGTTCACTTCATCGTCGAGACAGGCGACCGGATTGAGGCTCCCCTCCGTCAGGCGCAGGATCATTCCCACCGTGTAGCAGGAAGGGTCTTTCGCAATGCGGTAACCGCCCTGCGCGCCCCTGACGCTTTTTACATATCCCGCTTTATTCAGGACGGAAATGATCTGTTCCAGATATTTTTCTGAAATTTCCTGCCTGTTCGCGATATCCTTCACTTTGATATATTCCCCGGTATTGTTCACGGCCAGATCCAGCATGACCCTGACCGCATAACGCCCCTTTGTTGAGATTTTCATCATTTCCCTCCCTTTTTCTGATACTCCGGATCCCTATCCGGGCGGGCTTTCTTTATCCTTCAAACGGGACGACGCTGCCTTCATAGGTGTCGTTGATAAATTTCTTGATCTCGTCGGACTTGAGTACGTCCACCAGCGCCTTTACGCCCTCGTTGTTTTCATTTCCTTCTTTTACGACAATAACGTTTACATAGGTCTTCGCCGCCTCCGAATCCGAGGTCTCGATCGCGATCGCGTCGTTTTGCGCGTTAAGCCCCGCTTCCAGCGCATAATTGCCGTTCAGCACCACAAAGGCCACTTCGGGAAGGACGCGGGATACCTGCGCCGCTTCCAGCTCCGTAAACGTCAGATTGTGCGGATTTTCTTCGATATCCTTTACGGTCGCCTCCATGCCGGCTCCCTCTTTTAAGGTGATCAGCCCGTTATCCTGCAATAGGAGCAGCGCTCTCGCCTCATTCGTCGTATCGTTCGGGATCGCGACCGTCATACCGTCGCCGATCTCGTCCAGAGAGGAAACGGTACCCGGATAGATCCCCAGCGGCTCGTAATGGATCTCGCCGACGCTCACCAGATGCGTCCCCTTTTCTTCATTAAAGCTATCCAGATACGGCGTGTGCTGGAAATAGTTCGCGTCAAATTCACCGGATTCCACCACTTCATTGGGCTGCACATAATCCTGAAACTCCGTTACCTCAAGATCCCAGCCCTGCTGCGCCATGATCGGCTTGGCCGCCTCCAAGATCTCCGCGTGGGGCACGCTCGTCGCGGCGACTTTGACCGTCCCCTTGCTCTCTCCTCCTGTGCCCTGCGTATCCCCGGCCTCTGCCGTAGACGCCGTATCCGCGCTGTCTTCTCCCTGCGCCCCGCTTCCGGCCACAGGCTCCTGCGCGCTGCCGCACGCGGATAACAGTCCCGCGCTCAGCGCCGCCATCAGTATCATGGCTGCCATTTTCTTTTTCATAATACATCTCCTCTTTTCCTGAATTTCTTTTATTTGAACCCTTTCGGGGTGCAAATCCTTTTGAGCGCAGATCCTCCGCCCTCTTCCGCTTTGGGGATCAGCGGCTGCGTTTGTCCAGCTTGCGGGAGATCCGCGTGCCGATGACCTGCAGGATCTGTACCAGCAGCACCAGCAGGATCACCGTTACCCACATAATATCGGATTCATAGCGGTAATACCCGTAGCGGATCGCGATATCGCCCAGTCCGCCGCCGCCCACTACGCCCGCCATCGCGGAATAGCCCAGAATCGTTCCGAGCGCGATCGTCGCCCCCACGATCAGGGAGGTCCTCGCCTCCGCCAAAAGCACCTTCACGATGATCGTCCCTAAGCCCGCGCCCATGCTCTGGGCCGCCTCGATCACGCCCTTATCCACTTCCAGCAGGGAGGATTCCACCAAGCGCGCGATAAAGGGGGCCGCCGCGATCACCAGCGGCACGACCGTTGCCGCCGCGCCATAGCTTCTCCCCACGATCAGCCTCGTCAGCGGGATCACCAGAATCAGCAGGATCAGGAACGGGACGCTCCTGATGATATTGACGATCACATCCAGCGTTTTATAGACAACGGCATTGGGACGAAGGCCGTCCTTTGCCGTCACCACCAAAGCAATGCCAAGCGGCAGGCCGAGCACATAGGCCATCAGGGTGGAGAGCAGCGTCATATACAGCGTGATCCCCGTATTTTCTGCTAACATCAAGATCGTTTCACTATTCCACATAATCCGCCAGCTCCTCTACTGTCAAATTCCTATCCTTCAGATACCGGATCATCTTTTCCGCCGCGGCGCTGTCCTCGGGAAACTGCAGCACCATCTGCCCGCGCGCCGTACCGCCGATATCCTTGGTGTCCGCGAGCAGGATATTGACCGGCGTGCGGCACTCCAGCACCATATTCGCGATCACAGGCTCGAACGAGGAATTATCCTGAAATACGATACGGACGCAGCGTTTCCCATGCATTAAGGAGACGCTCCGCTCTCCCTGAAACACCAGCTTCTGCGCCGCCTTCGTCTTAGGTCTGGAAAAGACCTCCTCTACGCTGCCGCTCTCTACCAAACTGCCTTCGTCGATGATCGCCACCTGACTGCAGATCTCCTGCACCACGCTCATCTCATGGGTAATGATCACGATCGTGATCCCAAACTTTTGATTGATCTCCTTTAACAGCGCCAGAATGGACTTGGTCGTCGTAGGATCGAGCGCGCTGGTCGCCTCGTCGCACAGCAGGATCTTGGGATTGTTCGCCAGCGCCCTTGCGATCGCGACTCTCTGCTTCTGGCCGCCGGAGAGCTGGGACGGATACGCTTTCGCCTTTTCGGAGAGCCCGACGATCTCTAACAGCTCCGCCGCGCGCTTTTTCGCCTCTTTCCGCTTCTTTCCCACGATCTCCAGCGGGAAACACACGTTATCCAGAACGTTGCGCTGCATGAGGAGATTGAAGTGCTGGAAGATCATAGCGATCTCCGTGCGCGTCCTGCGCAGCTGGGCGTCGTTCATCCCGCCCAGATCCCGTCCCTCGATCAGCACCGTCCCGCTCGTGGGCTTTTCCAGATAATTCAGGCACCGGACCAGCGTGCTCTTGCCCGCGCCGCTCATGCCGATGATACCGCATATGCTTCCCTTTTCGATATCCAGACTGATCCCCTTTAGCGCCTCCACCTTATTATCCCGTCCGATGAAGGTCTTTGTTACCTCTTTGATTTGAATCATCGTTTCCATCGCATTACTCCGTTATCTGCTCGTATATTTTTACATGATATCATATTTCCTGTGTACTTGCAAACAGGATTTCTCCCGCGTTTTCGATTCTTCCGATTTACAAACGCGCCTTATTTTGGTATACTGCTTTTATTCTCTATCCGCTCCCGCAGCCGACGGATTCCGGCAGGCGGCTGCGGCAAAGGCAAGTCTCATAAAAAGGTGAATGGTATGAAAAAAAGAAAAATGGTCGTTTCGCTCGGGCATGAGGCCCTCGGCTATACGACAACGGAACAATGGGACGCCGTCAAGAAAACGGCGAAGGCGCTGGCGGATCTGGCGCAGGCCGATTACCAGCTTACAATCACGCACAGCAACGGGCCGCAGGTCAGCATGATCCACAAGGCGATGACCGAGCTGCGCAGGGTCAATCCCGACTATACCCCCGTTCCTATGTGCGTCTGCTCCGCCATGAGTCAGGGATATGTCGGCTACGATATCCAGAACTCTCTGCGCTCCGAATTTCTCAGCAGAGGCATCTCCACGCCGGTCAGCACCATATTGACGCAGGTCACCGTGGATCCCTACGACGAGGCGTTTTATGAGCCGAACAAGATCATCGGCAGATATATGTCCAAAGAAGAGGCGGACGCCGAGATCCGAAAGGGCAACTATGTCACGGAGGCCTCCGAAAAGGGGTACCGCCGTATCGTGGCCGCGCCCAAGCCGCTGAGTATCGTGGAGTTAGATACGATCCGAACGCTCGCAGACGCCGGACAGGTCGTGATCGCCTGCGGCGGCGGCGGGATCCCCGTGATCGAGCAGCAGCATATCCTAAAGGGCGCTTCCGCCGTGATCGAAAAGGACGCGATCGCAGGCAGGCTCGCCTCTGATCTGAAGGCCGACCTGCTCATGATCCTGACCAGCGTCGAGCAGGTGTATCTTGATTTTGAAAAAGAGACGCAGCGCCCGATCTCTGCGATGACCGCAGCCGAGGCCAAAGACTATATCGCGCAGGAGCAGTTCGGCAGGGGCAGTATGCTGCCCAAGATCGAAGCCGCCGTCGCATATCTGGAAAATGTGCCAAGCGGCAGGGTGCTGATCACTTCGATCGCACATGCCCTCAGCGCCCTAAAGGGCAGGACCGGAACCGCGATCAGCGCATAGCCCTTCCCAAGAAATATTTTCAAAAAGACGCTTTTCCAAAAGCCGGTGCAGACGCGCCGGCTTTTTAGCATACCGTTCCGCTGGAAGCCGCGCCGGATATCTTTTCAAGCGTCGGCATAAGCTCCGCAAAGCTCCCGATCCGATACTCTGCATTCTCTACGCTGCCGAAACCATAGGCCGCAAAGAAGAAGGAAACGCCGGCATAAGCGGCCGCCTCCTGATCGCCCCGGGTATCGCCGATATAGACCGCTTCTTCGGGCTTGATCTTGTTGCGCTCCATCAGCGTCCGCATGGTCTCTCCTTTGCCGGTCCCCGTATTGCCGAAGCATTCAAAATCCCGTATCAGCCCCGAAAACCCGTTTTTGCGGATGACCAGCTCAATATAGCCGCACTGGCAGTTGCTTACGATAAACAGCCTGTAGCGGGCGGCCAGCTTTTCCATCTCCGCGCATACGCCCGGATACGTGATATCCTCCGCAGTTTCTTCCAAGAGCCTCTGCTCATGGACGCAGCACCTATCCATCAGCTCCCGCCGCTTTTCCTTATCCGTCACATCGGCAAAGACATGCTCCGCGATCACGTCCATCGGCTGTCCAAATTCCCGCCGCAGGATCGCAGGCGTAATGACGGCGGCGGAGTATCCGGTCTCTTTTACCGCCTGATTCCAGCCCTTTGCGACGATGGGCGTAGAATCCCATAGCGTGCCGTCCACATCAAAGATCAGATCCTTTATCATATATTCTCCTCCCGCGCAAGGGCCGCGAGTGCCGCGCCGATCATAATGCAGAAATCCGACAGATTGAACACGATCCGGCGGAGGCGTTCCCATCTTACGCCAAAGCTGAAATAGTCCACCACATATTTCCGCCGCAGCCGGTCGTAGGTATTGCTGTACGCGCCTCCCAGCAGCAGCGCCAGTCCGGTCTTTACCAAGCGCGTTTTCTTCTGTCCCAAAGCAAGCAGAAAGAGCGCCGTAAAAACCAGCGTAACGAAAAGGGAAAGCGCCGCGATAAGCTTACGCGCCTTCCTTCCTATATCTAAAAACGCGCCTTTATTATGGTAATTGCGAAGCAGCAGCAATCCGCCGCAACGTTCCAAAAGAGCCCCCTCCGAAAGGCGCCTTTCTACGCTGTTTTTGAGAAACATCTCCAGCAGGAAGATCCCCGCCGCGATCCCGATATAAAGCATACGGCCTCCTTTTTATCAATCCTTCTTTACGAATCTTCGGATATACTTCCGATAGGTAAAGAAAAACAATACCGCCGCAAGGCCCGTCGCCAGATAGTCCGTCACCGGCTGCGCCAGAGCCAGCGTCTGCGCCGTGTGCAGGAGCTTATGAAACGCAAACAGGATCGGCAGATACAGGATCCCTTGTCTGCTCACCGACAAGATCAGGGCGGGAAGCGCCGCGCCGGTGGACTGGATCGCATTGATAAAGACAAAGAGGATCCCCAAGATCGGCCCCGAAAGGATATAGATCCTCGCAAACGACATGCCGAACACATAGGCGTCCGCATTGTCCAAAAACGCCGTGACCAAAGGCCCCGCCCCCAGATAGCAGATCACCGTCATGACCGCGCTCATGCCGAACGCAAGGCAGAGCGAAAATTTCAATACGCTCAGATAGCGTTTCCCGTTCCCCGCGCCGTAGCAGTAGCCCAGAAGCGGCTGTATGCCCGTCCCGAGACCGATCAGCAGCATGACCACGATCATATTCACTTTCATGGCAACGCCCAGACCGGCAAGGGCCATATCCCCGTATCCGGCCATCAGATTGTTGACAAGGATATTCGACGCGCTCAGGAGAATGCTGTTAAGGGAGGCCGGGATCCCGATCGCGAACACGCCCGTCGCGATCCCGCCGCGCACCCCGTAATCCGTCGGGCGGATGGACAGCAGCGATCTCTTAGAGAGCAGATGGCAGATATAAAAGAGCGCCGAGATCACATTGCTGACCGTAGTGGCTACGGCCGCGCCCGCTACGTTCCAGTGCAGCCCTAAGATCAGGATCGGGTCGAGCACGATATTCATCATATTTCCAAAGACCATGCCCGCCATCGCGATCTTGGCGTTCCCCTCCGCACGGATGATATTGCTGAAGGTATTGCTCAGGATCAGGAAGGGGATCCCGCCCGATACGATGGCCAGATACTGCGTCGCATAGCCGATCGTATCTCCGCTCGCGCCGATCGCAAGGCAGATCGGCTCCACAAAGATCCAGATCAGCGTCATCGAGACCACGCCGATCGCAAGGCCCGTCCAAAAACAAAAGGCGGAGGTCTTTTTCGCCTTTTTCTCGTTCCCCTCGCCCAGCATTCGGGAGATCAGGGACGTGCCCCCGATCCCGAAGAGCATTCCTACCGCCATAAAAAACAGAAAGGCCGGCGTCGCGACGGAAACCGCCGCCACCATATAGGCGTCTTTCGTCTGCCCAATAAAAAAGGTATCCGCCAGATTATACAGCAGTACCATGATCATACTGATAATAGAAGGGATGATGTTGCTGATAACCGCTTTCGGCACCGGCGCATTCCGAAATATTTCTGTCGTTTTATCTTCCATGTCAAAAACTCCTTTCCTATAAACTATATATACAATCCGGTGAAAATTGCAACTGAAATTTTTCTAAACTCAAAAAGGACAAGCCGATTGCACATTTTCCATAAATGATGTACCATATGATTACCACATATCGATTGGAGGTGTCCTGATGAAAAAATTGTGTCTGTACCTTTCGCTCTTTCTCTTTCTCTTTTCATGCGCCTCTCTTTACGCTTATGCAGACGAAGGCTTTCACTGGGTCATTCTGTCCGATGAAAACGATAACGGCGCGGATAACGCTTCCGGCTCCTCCGAAGAAAAGGAGGACGACGAGGACGAGGAAGAAGCGGAGTCCGGCGATACAGAAAAAGAGCACGAAACGAAATCTGACGATACAGAAAAAGAGCACGAAACGGAGAACGAAGAACAGGAAAACGGCCAAGAGGAAAGCGGCGGCGGAAAGGAAGGCGCTTCCCGCTATCCCGACAAGACGATCTATTCCCAAGAGGAGATCGAGGAGATGATCCGGGATAAGTATGAAGAGCTGGAGGAAGCCTATGAGATAACGGATAAATTTGAGAAGGCCAAAGCGATCGACAGTATCGACTCTTTTATCCTGAATTTCTGCGGCGACCCGCTGAGCGGGAAAACGCTCGTTTTTCTGGGCGACAGTATCACGGCCGGAAACGGCGGCACCCTGACTCCCGACGGCAGCGGCCTTAACTATACCGATTTTATCTCGAATTACACCTCGGCAAAGATCGTGAACTTAGGGATCGGCGGCACGCCCTTTGACGGCAGCGATAATGACGACGCGATCGTAAACCGGTATGAGGACATTCCCGAAAACGCGGATATCATCGTCCTCTTTGGAGGGATCAACGACCTGTTCGCGGGCGCGGAACACTTCGGCTCGCTGGAGGATCCCCAAGAAGGCACCTATTGCGGCGATATCAAAAAGACTTTTGAGCAGATCGCCAAACGCCATCCCGACGCCGATATCTATGTGGTGATCACCTATCCGAACAAGATGGAGGAATATCGGGAATATATGGACGAAAACTGGCAGGATTATGCCGATGTGCAGATCGAGCTGGCCGACGAATATGATTTCCACATCATCAACCTCTATCAGGAAGGGTTTCTTGACAGCAGCGACAGCAAGGTAAGGAACGCCTTTTTTAAGGACGACATTCATCCCGACGATCTGGGCAGCGAGGTGCTCGGCAGGCATATTTTAGTTCATCTGCTCCGAGACGATTACGATTGAGCCGCGTTTGCTCTCTATCTACTGCGCGTTCTCTCTTTACCCGTTCAGGCGCGCCCTTACCGCGCGCCAGCCGGGATAAAACCGGTCCATCAGCGCGTAAAAGCGCGCG
>CANQTG010000015.1 GCA_947626715.1 uncultured Lachnospiraceae bacterium
AAAAGCGACTAAAAGAAAACCCCACCCCTCAAGAGTGAGGGGCAGGGGAGTTGAATAGGCGAAGCCTATTTTTTATATTGCAAAAAAAATTTATAGAGATTGGCAATAACAGAAAAATACTCACATTGATCAAGATGAATGGAGGAATAGCCGATGTTTGATAGATTATTAAAAGCTATGAAATCTATGCGGCAGTATATATATTTTGGTATTCTTTTGGTAGTATGTATCGTAATTATGTGGTTCTTGTTTTCTAAAAATAAGGATTTGAATGCTCAGCTGCAAAATACCAATGCAGAGCTGAGCATTGTAAAAGAAAGCCTAAATCAAGCCGTTGACGCGAGAAAAGAAGATGAGAATGAAACAGATCCTGTTATAACAAGCAGTACAATTACGGAACAATTAAGCGGTTTGAGCGAATTAGTCACACAGGAATATACATACCGCAATGCGGATCGTAAAGAAAGCAGCGAAACTTGGATATTTGGCTGGACGCGTCCATTCAGCAGTAAAAGCATTCTTATCACTTATGATGGAACAATAAAAGCCGGTATTGATTTTTCAAAGATAGAAGTTGATGTTGCAGAAGAGAGAAAGACGATTACCATTAAAATACCCGAAAGCACCATAACCGATAATTATATTCCACAAGATAGTATTGAAGTATTAGAAGTCAAAGACGGTTTGTTCAATAAAGTGACTTTGGATAATTATAACGAGTTTGTCAGTGAACAAAAAGTAGTTATGGAGAAGAAAGCTATAGAACAAGGGCTGTTAGAAAAAGCTGATGATGAAGCAAAAGCATTGATTGAAAATTTTGTATCGGTTATTCCGGGGATTGAAAATTATCACTTGGTTATTCAGTGATTGTTTGTTTTAACGGTAAGGCGGCGCATGAATATATGTGCCGCCTTGTATTATAGAAGAAATCTATTGGCTGCTGTAAATAAAAACAGTCTATTAAGATAAGAAAAACAACTCTCGCGCAGGTCGTTTCTGCGGGCCGTCATGCAAATGGGACTGGCGAAACTGCATTATATGCGGTATGATAGAAAAAAAGAATCAAAACGGAACAATTTATAAAGGAGAAAACCAAGCAGAAAGGAAGGAAAACAGATTGCAGTTTGAATTAATGGCTTCCATGATGTGCGCGGATTACGGACATCTGGAACGGGAAGTAAAGGATCTGGAGGAAGGCGGGATCGATTCGTTCCATATCGATATCATGGACGGACGCTATGTCCCCAATTACGCCATGTCCTTAAACGATATGCGGTACATAGCGAGCGCGACGGACAAGCCGTTAGACGTGCACCTGATGATCGAGCACCCGAATAACAGGATCGGGCTGTTTTTGCAGAGTCTCAGAAAGGGGGATACCGTCTATATCCATCCCGAGGCGGAGTATCATCCCTCCACGACCCTGCAGGCGATCATCAACGCGGGTATGATCCCGGGGATCGCCATCAATCCCGGTACTTCTGTGGAGACGGTCGTGGAAATGCTGCGTATCGTAAAGCGGGTGCTCGTGATGTCGGTGAATCCGGGGAACGCGGCGCAGATGTTTCTGCCCTACGTGGGCAAAAAGATCATAAAGCTCCTTTCCATTAAAGAGGATATGGATTTCGAGATCTACTGGGACGGCGCGTGCAGCGCGGAAAAGATCCTCGAATATGCGCCAAAGGGCGTTAAGGGATTTGTGCTGGGCACCACGCTGCTCTTTGGGAAAGGGCAGTCCTATGGGGAGACGCTAAAGAACATACGTCAGCTAAAGTTTTAGCTGGGGAAAAGCGGCGGAGGGCTCCGCTGCGTCCGCGCGGCAGTTGGAAAGGCGGCAAAGAGGGCCGCAGCCGGAAGGACTGCAGACGGGAGAGCCGCAGACAGTAGGATTGCAGGCAGGAGGATATGTTTATGCGGTACGCGCTTTTGCTTTCAGGCGGAGTCGGCAGCAGGCTGCCGTCCGAGATACCAAAGCAATATATCCGGGTCAATGGGAAAATGCTGATCACATATTCGCTAAAGACGCTGGCCGATTCTCCAAAGATCGATGCGCTGGCGATCGTGGCGGCGGACGAATGGAAAGAAGAGATCCTTTTAGACGCTGAAAGACATCATGTTTCCGTAGATAAGCTCCTCGGTTTTTCCGCTCCCGGCGCAAATCGGCAGGGCTCGATCGTAAACGGGATACAGGATATCCTGCGCCGGATAAGCGGGCTTTCCGTTTTGCCGGACGGGACGGAAATGCGGGGAGACGAAGACGCGGGCGCGCGGGAGGCAGACAGCGTTTTGATCCACGACGCCGCCCGCCCCTTATTGAGCGGCAGACAGATAGAAAGCTGCTTTGCGGCGTTAAACGGCCACGACGGAGTCATGCCTGCGCTGCCCATGAAAGATACCGTCTATTTAAGCAGGGACGGCTCTGCGGTCTCGGAGCTGTTAGAGCGCGATCGGCTGTTCGCCGGTCAAGCGCCGGAGGTATTCCGGCTTATGAAATATTATCGGGCCAATAGGGCGCTTGGGCCGGAGGGGCTTTTAAAAATCAACGGTTCTACGGAACCGGCCGTTTTAGCGGGTATGGATATCGTGATGATACCGGGAGACGAGAACAATTTTAAGGTAACGACGCAGGCGGATCTGGACAGGTTTCGCGGTATCGTCTGCGGGAAGGGATAGGGCGTTATGAAAGCATGGGTGCTGCATGATATCGGGGCGCTTGCGTATGAGGAAACGGAACGGCCGCGGCCGGAAAAAGGAGAGGTTCTCGTAGCCGTGAAGGCCGCGGGGGTATGCGGCTCGGACATTCCCCGTATCTATCGGGACGGCGCGCACCGGATGCCGCTGATACCGGGGCATGAATTTGCCGGACGGGTGGTGGAGACGGGAAGCGGCGTAGATCGGGCATGGATCGGGAAACGGGTCGGGGTGTTCCCGTTGATCCCGTGCCGCGCCTGTATTGCCTGCCGGAAGGGACGGTATGAGATGTGCAGGCAGTACGGTTATCTGGGCTCGAGGCGGGACGGCGGCTTTGCGGAGTATGTGTCGGTCCCGGCGGACAATCTGATCGAGCTGCCGGAGAATGTGAGCTATGAGCAGGCGGCCATGCTGGAGCCTTTGGCGGTGGCCGCGCACGCGATCGGCAGGGTCGGCCTGCATGAGGAAGATACCGTCGCAGTGTGCGGGCTCGGTACGATCGGCCTGCTTTTGGTCATGCTCCTTTTGGAACGCGGGGCGCGTAAGATCTTGGCGGTCGGCAATAAGGATCATCAGAAAAAGCAGGCTCTTATGCTGGGGATTTTGCCGGAGAATTTCTGCGACAGCAGAGAAGAGGACGTAAAGGAATGGGTATCCCGCCGCTCGGAGGGAGCGGGCGCGGACGTCTTTTTTGAATGCGTCGGGAAGAATGAGACCATATCGCAGGCGGTCGATCTGACGGCGCCGGGCGGGCGGGTCTGTATGGTCGGGAATCCCGATACGGACGTTGCGCTCTCTAAGCCGGTCTATTGGAAGATCCTGCGCAACCAGCTTTTGCTGACCGGGACATGGAACTCCTCCTTTTTTGATAAAAAGGGAGCCGCGCCGGATAGGCGGGGAAAGGATACGGACTGGGGATACGTCCTTTCCCTGTTAGAGAGCGGGCGGATCGCCCCACAGAAGCTGATATCGCATAGATTTGCGTTGGAGGGACTGGACAGGGGCCTGCGGATCATGCGGGATAAATCGGAGGACTATCTGAAGGTGATGACCGTTTTTGAGACACCGGATCGCGCTTGAAGCGTTTCGTATTCAAACCGGCGCGCGTCCGCGTTTTTCTCTTTTCCCGCGGCTTAGGAAAGCGGCGGCCATGCGTTCCACAGGTTTTCCCCTGTCAGGTAATGCGGCAGCACCACGCAGGCGATTGTCAGGAAAAGGGCGGCGATAAGAAAGAGGGACAATCCGCCCATCATGGCCGGACGGCAGTATTTTCTAAGCGGGGGGACGGGCAGGTAACGTTCTATAAGCGCGGCGGCCTTATCAAATCCCAGCGCGGTAAAATACATGAACGGAATGAGCATGGGCATGATATAGCGTCCCTGCGGCTGATAGTCGCTGGCGTAGGAATAATAGACGCACAGGCCGAACGGGATAAACACGGAGAGCAGCAGCGCGCTATCGAACAGAATGCGCAGGAGAAGGGACGCGCCTTTTCTGCGCCGCGCGCTATCGCCGGGCTCTTTGCCAGCGCCGCCGGTATCCGCACAAACAGTGCCGCTGGGCTTTTCGCAGACAGCGGCGGCTTTCTCGCGGATATCTATGCTGGCGGTCTTGCCGTAAGTATCCGCGCGGAAATCGGTGCACATTTTTTGTACGGAGACCGGGAGCAGGCAGAACAGCCAGCCAAAGCCGAAAATGCGGTAATACCAGATATAGAGGAAAGGCAGGGTGGGCAGCGTCATGGGGCCGAACCTTGCGACAAAGCTGTTCCAGAGAAAGTATAAAAAGTCTGTCTGCTGTAGCATTTCACGCAGGGAGACGCCCGAGCCCTTGACGGTGATACGGGTGGCGGGATTGTACTGCGGCAGGGCGGTACGGATCGCGTGCTGTGTCCGGGAGCGCAGCCCGAGAAGATCCCCGTCATGGATCAGGTAATTGCGGAGAAACCACCAGCCCGCGCCGAGAAGGACGAGCAGGGAGATCAGCGCGCCCCTTTGAAAAAGCGCTTTCCAGTCCATATGACAGTGGCCGTTTTCGTCGGGCCGGATATGGGAAAAGAAAAAGAGAAGGATCGCGGAGACGATCAGGCCGTAGGCATTATAATAGGAAAGCGTACAGAAGATAATACCGGCCGAGAGGGTAAAAAGCTCACGCCGTCCCCAGCCTTCTTTCCAGCCCTTGACGCAGGCGTATACGATCATAGCGCCCGACATGGCGGCCATAGAATCCGTATTGACGTAGGAATGCAGGAAAAGATTCTGCGGCAGGAACATGACAAGGAAACAGAACAGCCAGCCGGTCATGGGGCGGGAAAACAGGAGACGGGAGAGCCTGCGGACATAGACCGCCATGACCACGCCGAATACGGCGTTTACCAGACGGGCGCATAAAAGCAGCAGCCTTTCCTGCGCGGTGAAAACGGACAGTATGCGCATAAAGAAAGCCTGTACCATATAGGGCAGGATCGGCTGAAAGGCATAGGAGCCGCCGTAGCCGCCGATCGCGACTTCAAATTCCTCTCCGGTGGGGAGGGCGCTGTGGCGGCAGATGAACTGCGCGACCTTAAAACGGTTCACCTCGTCCGGCGGATCGCCAAAGGGCTGCAGCAGGGCAAAGGCAAGGATCGAGAGCAGGACAACGCCGCAGAATATGGCGTCGCAGAGTTTTTCGGATTTACGCATAGGAGTATCCTTTCCGGTTTGATCTCATCTAATAGGGTAACGACGGAATCTTAGAGCGCGCAGCGCGGCGGCTGCATAGCGGACGGATTCTGGAGTGTATTATATCACAGGGCGGGCTTCCTGACGAGAGGAACTTCCCGGACGGCGCACTTGCAATCGGCGGGAAACTCATGTAAAATGAGGAAAGAATTATCCTGTCTGCGGACACTTTTGCAGATGGGGGAACGAGGAGCCATATATTATGGAAGAAACAGGGAAGAGAGAAGAGAAAAAGAAGATGGGAGAGACTGCGGAAAGGGAGGAAACGGAGAAAAACGAAAAGGGGACCGTTTCCAAAAATTTTATCGAACAGATCATTGAAAAGGATCTGGCGGAGGGCGTATACGATACCGTGCATACGAGGTTCCCGCCGGAGCCTAACGGGTATCTGCATATCGGACATGCCAAGAGCATACTGCTGAATTACGGGCTGGCGCAGAAATACGGCGGCAAGTTCAATATGCGCTTTGACGATACGAATCCGACAAAGGAAAAGGCGGAGTTCGTCGAATCGATCAAGGCGGATATCAAATGGCTGGGGGCGGATTGGGAGGATCGTCTGTTCTTTGCCTCGAATTATTTTCAGGAGATGTATGAGGGCGCGGTCAAGCTGATCAAAAAGGGCAAGGCGTACGTGTCCGATCTGTCTGCGGACGAGATCAGGGAATACAGGGGCACTCTGACGGAGCCAGGGAAGGAGGATCCGGGCAGCAGGCGGAGCGTGGAAGAAAATCTTGCGCTGTTTGAGGATATGAAAAACGGCGTGTATGAGGACGGTTCGCGGGTGCTGCGCGCTCGGATCGATATGGCTTCTCCCAACATGAATATGCGCGATCCGGTCATTTACCGCGTGGCGCATATGACGCACCACAATACCGGGGATACATGGTGTATTTATCCGATGTACGATTTTGCCCATCCGATCGAGGATGCGATCGAGGGGATCACCCATTCGATCTGCACGCTGGAATTTGAAGACCACAGACCCTTATATGACTGGGTGGTGCGGGAGCTGGAATATCCGCATCCGCCAAAGCAGATCGAGTTCGCCAAGATGTATCTGACCAATGTTGTAACGGGGAAACGCTATATCAAAAAGCTCGTAGAGGACGGTATCGTGGACGGATGGGACGACCCGAGGCTGGTCTCGATCGCCGCCCTGCGCAGGCGGGGCTTCACGCCGGAGTCTATCCGCAGGTTCGTAGAGCTGTGCGGCGTTTCTAAGAGCAATTCTTCAGCGGATTATGCGATGCTGGAATATTGTATCCGCGAGGATCTGAAGATGAAACGGCCCCGCATGATGGCGGTATTGGATCCGGTCAAGCTGATCATCGACAATTATCCCGAAGGGAAGAGCGAGCTTTTAGAGATCGCCAATAATATGGAAAACGAGGCGCTGGGGAGCCGTCAGGTGCCCTTTGGAAGGGAGCTTTACATCGAGCGGGAGGATTTCATGGAGGAGCCGCCCAGAAAATATTTCCGCATGTTCCCGGGCAACGAGGTGCGGCTGATGAATGCGTATCTGGTGACCTGCAAGGGCTGTGTGAAAGATGAAAACGGCAGGATCGTCGAGGTTCACTGCGAGTATGACCCGGAGACAAAGGGCGGCGGCAGCGCGGACGGCAGGAAGGTAAAGGGTACGATCCACTGGGTTCCGGCAAAGGAAGCGGTGCGCGCCCGCGTCCGGCTCTATGAGAATATCATCGACGAGGAAAAAGGCGTTTACAATGAGGACGGGAGCCTGAATCTGAATCCTAATTCCCTAAAGGAACAAAACGGCTGCCTTCTGGAACCGGCGCTCGCGGGCGCAGGGCCGGAGGAAAGCTTCCAGTTTGTAAGACAGGGTTACTTTTGCGTGGACTATAAGGATTCCAAAGAGGGAGCGCTGGTCTTTAATCGGATCGTGTCCCTGAAAAGCTCATATGTATTGCCAAAACAGGAGGGAACGAAATGACAGAAGAAGGAACAATGCCGCACGGCTGCGCGTCGGACGCGGATTTTGTATTTGGGAAAAACTATACCTGCCCGGTCTGCGGGAAGGAGTTTAAGAATCTCACGGTCAAGTCCTCAAAGGTGCGCATGATACGTTCGGATCAGGATCTGCGCCCGATCTATGAGAACGTCAATCCGCTGAAATACGATATCGTATTCTGCTCAAAATGCGGCTACGGGGCGTTGGAGCGGTATTTTAAGACCCTGTCGTCGGCGCAGAAGACCCTGATCAAGGAAAAGATCTGCATACCGTATAAGGAGAAGGAAAAACGGGAAGAAAAGGCGACCTTTTCCTATGAGGACGCATATTACCGTTACCGCATGGCGCTCGCGTGCAGCGTTGCAAAACAGGCGTATGACAGCGAAAGGGCCTATGTCTGCTTAAAAACGGCGTGGCTGCTCAGAGGCTGGCGGGAGAGCCTGCCGGATAGGGCGGAGGCAGCGGCAGCGGCGGCAAAGTTAGAAAAGATGGAGCTGGAAATGCTGAAAAACGCGAAGGAGGGGTTCCAGCAGGCGAACGTAAAGGAAGATTATCCGCTCTGCGGCATGGACGAGAGCACAGTGGATTATCTGGTCGCCGCGCTGTGCCTGAAATTCGGGGAATTGGATACGGCGATGAAGCTGGTATCCACCATCATCGCGAACCGGGCGGCGGGTCAGAGGGTCAAGGACCGCGCCAGAGATCTAAAGGATGAGATCCTCCAGAAGTCGAAAGAGCAAGGTCAGGCATGACGGATATGGTGATAGAGCTTGACGCGCAGGGCGGCAGGCATTTGTATGAACAGATCTATGATTACGTCAGACAGGAGATCCGGGAAGGGAGGCTTTCGTGCGGAGAGCGTCTCCCATCCACGCGTTCTCTGGCGGAGTTTCTTCAGGTTTCCCGCAGTACGGTCGATCTGGCTTATGAACAGCTTTTATCGGAAGGGTATATCGAGGCCCGTCCGTATAAGGGCTTTTTTGTTTGCCGGATAGAGGGGTTGTACGATTTGCAGCGCGTGCAGGAGGAGCAGAAGGAGCGCACGGAATATGAGCGGCCGCATTTCCGGTTTGATTTTTCCCCGAATGTGATCGAGCCGGAGGGGTTCCCGCTCGGCGTCTGGAAGCGGATCGTCAGAGAGACGCTGATCGATGAAAACAGGGAATTGTATACGCGGGGGAATCCGCAGGGGGATATCGGACTGCGGGAGGCGATCTGCCATTATCTGCATACCTCGCGCGGCGTGAACTGTCTGCCGGAACAGATCGTGCTCGGGGCGGGAAACGATTATCTGCTGCTGCTTTTGGAAAAGATACTTGGCGGCGGCAGGATTGTGGCGCTGGAAAATCCGACGTATAAGCGGGCGTGGCAGATATTCGGCACATTCGCTTGGGAGCGCGTGAGCGTCCCTTTGGACGAAAGCGGTATGAGGCCGGATAAGCTGCGTGAGAGCGGCGCGGATCTTGCTTATGTCATGCCCTCCCATCAGTTCCCGACGGGCGTTATCATGCCGATCGGCAGGAGAATGGAGCTGCTCCGCTGGGCGTTAGAGAAGGAAGGCCGTTATCTGATCGAGGACGATTATGACAGCGAGTTCCGCTACCGCGGCAGGCCGATCCCTTCGCTGCAGGCTTCGGACGCCGCCGGGAGGGTCATCTATATCGGCACCTTTTCCAAAGCGCTCTCGCCCGCGATCAGGATCAGCTATATGGTCCTGCCCGGCGAGCTGCTGGCAGGGTACAGGGAGCGGTGCGGATTTTTCTCCTCTACCGTTTCGAGGGTCGATCAGGCGGTGCTGAATGTACTGATACGGGACGGCGCTTTTGAGCGGCATTTGAATAAAATGCGCAAAATTTATAAGAGCAGACACGACTGCCTGCTGGAGTGCTGTAAACGATATTTAAAGAATATCCGTATTTCGGGGGAAAACGCGGGCCTGCATTTGATCCTGCACTATCATGGAGAAAAGACGGAAGAAGAGCTGCTGCGCCAAGCGGCGGATAAAGAGGTCAGGATATACGGCATGTCGGAAACCTATATCGGCAGACTGCCCGAGAACTGGCAGCCTGCGTTGATATTAGGATATGCGGGACTTGATGAGGACGAACTAAGAGCCGGCGTCCGTCTGCTGTCAGATTGCATTTAAGGAATGGTCGTTATCATCGTCGTCGTCAAAAAATTCTTCAACGTCCGTCTGTTTAGAGGGCGTTTCCTCTTTCGCGCGATCGGAGACGTCCTTGTCAGGATAGAGGGATACGTAGGAACGTTCGCCGTCCGTATCCTCGTCCTCGTTTTCGTCGTCGTCCTCGTCCTCCTCTTCTTCCCCGTCTTCGTAGTCCTCGTCGTCCAGAACGTCAAAATCGTCTTCCTGCTCTGCGTCTGCGTCCTTATTTTTCATAAAATAATACGTGCCTGCAAAGACCGCTCCCATCGTAGAAAGGAAAAGAAGGATTTTCCCCAGTTTTTTCATCATAGCGATACTCCTTTCACCTGCGTGTGCTTATATGGCGTTTCTGTGCTCCTGCCATACCTCTGTTTCTATTATAATATTTTTTTGGCAAAATGAAAAGAGAATATATCAGGAAAGCGTTAGAAATCACTTGAAAGGATGCGGCAACTATGATAAGATAAAAATCGACCCAAACGGTCAATCGCATGATCTGTCGAAAGAAGGATGGTTTTTTGCCGTTCTTTCTCACAAAGGATATTCAGAAGGGTACCGGTCTTTTCATGAATGAAAAATTTTTTGACTTAAAAAAAGAGAAGCAGGACAGGATGATCAACGCGGCGCTGAAGATATTTGCCGAAAACGGCTTCCGCAAGGCGAGCACGGACGAGATGGTGAAGGAGGCCGGGATCAGCAAGGGCTTATTGTTCCATTATTTTGTGAGCAAGGCCGGACTGTATGAATTTGTCTGCGATTACAGCGTAAAATTTATCATGATGGAGATCGGCTCCGCGGTCGATGAAAAGGAGAGCGATTATTTCGAGCTGCGCCGGCAGATCGAAAGGGCCAAGAGCGCGGCGATGAAAAATTTCCCGTATATGCAGATGTTTTTATTGCAGGCGAAAAAGGAGGACGCGGTCGGAAGCGCGAAGGAGATCCTGCAGACCTTAGATACGGCCTATGACAATATCTGCCGCCGCGCGGATTTCGGGTATCTGGAGAGCCCCTCGAAAGAGCGGCTCGTCTGTATCGTGGAATATACGCTGAACGGCCTTCTGGCACAAATGCTGGAGGGCGGGACGTTTACGCCGGAGGACTACCTAAAGGAAGCGCTGGCTTATCTCGGGGAGCTGGAGAATCTGTATATCAGAAGGGAGACAGCTTCTCCGTCTCCCTTCTGATGATGCGCAGGGATTCGGATCGGAAAATGTCTGCGAAAGCAGACCCGAATCCCGCGCAAGACCCGCAGGCGGGTCATGAACAAAAGAGAGACAGCTTCTCCATCTCCTATCTGCTATACGCTCCGCGATGGATGCGCAGGGATTCGGATAGGGAGATGTCTGCAAAAGCAGACCCGAATCCCGCGCAAGACCCGCAGGCGGGTCATGAACAAAAGAGAGACAGCTTCTCCGTCTCCCATCTGCTATATGCTCCGCGCGGGAAACACAGGGATTCGGATCAGAAGATTAAATAACGATTGTTTGGAAAAGAAATCATGGAAAAAAAAGAATTTTACAGGAAGGTATTCGCTCTCGTCGTACCGATGGCGCTGCAGAATCTGATTAATGTCGGCGTTTCGGCGACCGACGTCGTCATGCTGGGGAAGGTAGGGGAGGAAGCGCTCTCGGGCTGTTCGCTCGGGGCGCAGGTCTTTTTTATCTTTAATCTCTTCCTCTTTGGGATCTCGTCGGGCGTATCGGTATTGACGGCGCAGTACTGGGGAAAACGGGATACGGTTTCGATTGAGAAATTACTGGGTATCGTGATCAGGCTCGCATTGACTGTAGGGCTTATTTTTATGTTGGGCAGCTTTTTTCTGCCGGAAAGATTGATGAAGATCTTTACGAATGAGGAAGCGGTCGTTGCGCAGGGCGTGAGATATCTGCGTATCGTCGCCTTTACCTATCCGATGGTCGCGCTGAGCACGACGTATTTGAGCCTGATACGCAGCATTGAAAAGGTGCTGATCTCCACGGCGGTGTATGGCTGCTCGCTCTTCCTTAATTTTGCCGTCAACGCGGTACTGATCTTTGGGCTGTTTGGCGCTCCGAGGCTGGGGATCGTGGGCGCGGCGGTCGGCACGCTCTGCGCCAGAAGCCTAGAGCTTGTCATGATGTTGTACTACGCCCGATTCCGCAACCGGGTGGTCCGCATACGCCTTTCTTACCTGCTCCATCTGGACAGGCCGCTTTTGCGGGACTTTATCCGATATTCCAGTCCGGTCGTCGTCAATGAGTTTTTATGGGGCGCGGGATATTCCGCGACGGCCGCTATCGTTGGGCATTTGGGCAGCAGCGCGGTGGCGGCAAATTCGATAACACATGTTATGAGACAGCTCGCGACGGTTATCGTGTTCGGGATCGGGAACGCGACCGCTATTTTGATCGGGAAGGCCATCGGCGAGAATAAAAGGGAAGAGGCGCAGGAGTATGCCAGACGGCTGCTCGCATTGGCGGTCGTCTTCGGGCTTTTGGGAGGCGCTCTGATCTTGGCGCTGCGGCCGTATCTGACGGCGGGATTCGGATTTTCGGGCGATACGGCGGCCTATATGCACAGCTTCTTATTTATGATGTCTTATTATGTAGTCGCACAGTCCTTTACCTGCACCTGTATTGTGGGCGTGTTCCGGGCGGGAGGCGATACCCGCTTCGGTATGCTCATCGATTCCGGCATCCTCTGGGGCTGTTCGATCGTATTTGGTTTTCTGGCGGCCTTCGTGTGGAAGCTGCCCGTCAGGGCGGTCTATTTTATCCTGCTCAGCGACGAGCTGGTAAAGACGCCGTTCTGCCTGATACGCTACCGTCAGAAAAAGTGGCTGCGGAACGTGACGCGGTAAGCGCGGCGGGGCAGGAAACGGCAGGGGGGGAAAGAGATGAGTCTGCAGTTTTGTATCGGCGGCTCCGGCTCCGGCAAGAGCGAACGCCTGTATGCGGATGTGATCAGGGAGTCTTTGAAGGAGACGGATACCCGGTTTTTTATCATCGTGCCGGATCAGTTTACGATGCAGACGCAAAAAGAACTGGTGCGGCGTCATCCGAGCGGCGGTATCATGAATATCGATGTGCTCAGCTTTGGCCGTCTCACCCACAGGATCTTGGAAGAGACGGGCGGCGGCAGGCAGCCCGTATTGGACGATACGGGCAAAAGCCTGATCCTGCGCCGGATCGCCTCGGATTATGAAGGCCGCCTGACGGCGCTCGGCTCGCATTTGAAACGGGTCGGCTATATCCATGAGGTAAAATCCGCGATCTCGGAGTTTATGCAGTACGGGATCGGGACGGACGAGCTGAAGGAGCTGACCGAGTACGCGCGCCCGCGCGGCAGCCTATATTATAAATTAAAGGATCTGGGGCTTTTGTACGAGGGCTTTCAGGAAGCGATACGCGGCAGGTTCGTGACCACGGAGGGGAGATTCGGCCTGCTCGCGGAGGCGATCGGACGCTCGGAGATGATAAGGGACAGTATCGTGGTGCTGGACGGGTTCACGGGCTTTACCCCGATCCAGAATCAGGTGATCCGCGCCCTTTTGGAGAGAGCGAGAGAGGTGCGCGTGGCGCTCATCATGGACGGCGCGGCGCGCCTTGACGAGGGCGGCGGGGAAGAGGAGCTCTTTTCCTTCAGTAAGAAGATGATGCGTTCCCTGATACGCCTTGCGCAGGAGGCGGGGGCGGAACGAAAGCCGGATATCGTGCTGGCGGATAAGCCTGTGCCGCGCTTTCGGGAAAATCCGGGCATGGCGCATTTGGAGCAGGAGCTTTTCCGCTGTCCCAGCCATGCCTACTGCGGGCGGCAGGAGAGCGTCTATCTGACGGAGGCCTCCACGCCCGCGGAAGAGGTGCGGCAGGTATGCCTCGAGATCAGGCGCCTGATCCGTAAGGAAGGATACCAGTACCGGGATATCGCGGTCATAGCGGGCGATCTGTCCGCGTACGCCGACCATATCGAAGAGCTGTTTGCGCGTTTTTCGATCCCCTGCTATCTGGATATGGCAAAGGGGATACGGCTCAATCCGTTCGTCGAATATCTGCGCAGCGCGTGGCGGATCCTTCTGCAGAATTTTTCGTATGAATCGGTCTTCCATTTTCTAAGGAGCGGACTGTGCGATATCACGCAGGAGGAGACGGACCGGCTAGAAAATTATGTACTGCGGCATAATATCCGGGGAAAAAAGGCGTGGTCGGAGCTGTTTGTCAGACGGAGCGGCAGGGCGCGGGAAGAGCAGGAGACGCAGGAGCTGGAAGCGCTCAACGATACCCGGCGAAGGCTGACGGAGATGTTAAGGCCGCTGTCGGAGGGAGAGAAAACGGCGGGGGCGTATGTGGAGCGGCTCTATCGTTTTACAATAGAAAACAAGTGTTATGAAAAACTGAAGCGTCTGGAAGCGCGCTTCCGGGCGCAGGGGGATCTGGTGCGCGCGGAGGAATACCGGCAGGTCTACCGTCTGGTCATGGAGCTGTTTGAGCAGATCTATGACCTGCTGGGCGAAGAGGAGATGTCCCTGCAGGAATTTTCCGAGATCTTGGATGCCGGTTTTGACGAGATACAGGTCGGGACGATCCCGCAGAATGTTGACCGGATCGTGGCGGGGGATATGGAGCGTACCCGATTACAGGAAATACGGGTGTTATTTTTTATCGGGGTCAACGATGGGAATATTCCGCGGAGCGGCGCAAAGGGCGGTATCATCTCGGACATTGACCGGGAATTTTTGGCGGATGGGAAATGGGAGATGGCGCCGACGCCGCGCCAGCAGATGTATATCCAAAGGCTGTATCTCTATATGAACATGACGAAGCCGAGCGAAAGGCTGTATCTGTCCTACGCGCGGGTCGCGGGAGACGGAAAGACGCTGCGGCCGGCCTATCTGATCGGCGCAGTCAAAAAGCTGTTTCCGGACCTGACGGTAAAGGCGGCGCAGCGCGAGGACTTAAAGGAGCAGATCGAGATCCTAGAGGACGGCTTCGACGTATTGGCGCGGCAGCTGAGGGAATATGCGAAGGGCAATCCCGTCTCGCACCCCTTCTTCTTTACGCTGTACCGCAGCTACGCGGAGAACGATCGGTATGCCGACAGGCTGCGGGAGCTCGTGGAGGCGGCGTTTTTCCGGTATCGCGATGTGCCGCTGGGAAAAGAGATCGCCCATGCCCTGTACGGGAACGTGCTCTATGGCAGCGTGAGCCGCTTGGAGCAGTATGCCGCCTGCGCGTACAGTTATTTTCTGCAGTATGGGCTGTCCTTAAAGGAGCGGGAGCTTTTCGGATTTGAAGCGGTGGACATGGGAACTCTGTTTCATGGCGTGCTGGAGCGTTTTTCCCATTTATTGGAGGAAAACGGGAGCGACTGGTTTACGTTTTCGCCGCAGCTGGGCGAATGGCTGTTAGAGGAGGCCGTAGAGGAGCAGGCCGCGGTCTATCACGACAGTATCCTGTTTGATAACGCACGCTATTTATATGCGGTGACGCGTATGAAGCGCATTCTGCGGCGCGCCGTTTTTACCCTGCAGAGTCAGCTTGCAAAGGGGCGGTTCTCGCCCGCGCATTTTGAGCTCTCCTTTGAGACGCTGACCGATCTGGAGGCGGTCAATATCAGCCTTTCAGGGCGGGAGCGTATGCGGCTGCAAGGCAGGATCGACCGCATCGACACCTGTAAGGAGGGCGATACCGTCTATGTCAAGGTCATTGATTATAAATCGGGGGATAGGACGTTGGATATCGCCGCGGTCTATTATGGTCTGGAGCTGCAGCTCGTCGTGTATATGAACGCGGCGATGGAGCTTATGCGGGAAAAAGAGCCGCAGAAAACGATCGTGCCCGCCGCCATGCTGTACTATCATGTGGCGGACCCGCTCGTGCGGGCGGACGAGGAGATGAGCGAAGAGACCCTAAACGCGAAGCTGCGGGAGAGCCTTCGTATGAGCGGGATCGTCAATGAGCGGGAGGAGGTCATACGGCGTCTGGACGGCGATTTTAACGGAAAGTCGGAGATCATTCCCGTGGAACGCAAAAAGGACGGGAGCTATAGCGCCGCCTCCGCGACGCTTGGAGAGGAGCAGCTGCGGACGGTGTCGGATTATGTGAACCGTAAGATCCACTCTCTGGGCAGGCGAATCCTAAACGGAGAGATCACAAAAGCGCCGTATGCGTATGCCTCGGGCACGGGCTGCGATTATTGCGCGTACCGGAGCGTATGCGGCTTTCAGGAGCGGCTTGCGGGATATGAGAAAAGGCGGCTCCCTAAGCTGGGCAGGGAGGAAGCGCTCGCGCGTATGCGGCAGGAAGGAGACGGGCAGGATGGGGATTTCCTATACGGAGGAACAGAAAGCGGTCATTGAAGCAGAGGGCTGCGATCTTTTGGTGTCGGCGGCCGCGGGGAGCGGCAAGACCGCGGTGCTGACGGAGCGGATCGTGCGTATGGTCAGCGACAAAAGCCGCGGGATCGATATCGACAGGCTCCTGATCGTCACCTTTACGAACGCGGCGGCGGCGGAAATGCGTGAACGGATCGGGGCCGCGCTCGAGCAGCGTCTGCTTGCGGATACGGAAAATACGCACCTGCAAAGGCAGATGACCCTGCTGCACAACGCGCAGATCACGACGATCGACAGTTTCTGCCTTTTTGTGCTGCGGAATAATTTTAATGACATCGGGCTGGATCCGGGATTCCGTATCGCGGAGGAAGGAGAGCTGCGGCTTTTGCGCGGCGGCGTGATGGAAGAGCTGATAGAGGCGCGGTTTGAGGCGGGGGACGAGGCGTTTTTGAATTGTCTGGAAAGCTTAAACCAAAGCGGAGACGAAAGGACGCTGGCGGAGCAGATCGAGCGTCTGTATGATTTTTCCAGAAGCTATCCCTTTCCCGAAAGGTGGTTAGAGGAGGCGCGGGACGGCTATGCGCCCGCAGACGGCGTCTCCGCGCAGCAGACAGGCTGGGCATGCTTTGCGAGGGACGATATGGAAAAGCTCATATCCGCCTGCGTGCAGGAGACGGAGCGGGCGCTTCGTATCTGCCAGAGCGCGGACGGCCCCTATATGTACGCGCCCGTTTTGGAAAAGGAGAAAGAGCGGTTTGAACAATGCGCCGGCCTAGATACGCTGGCGCAGTACGGGGAAGCGCTGGCGGAGATCGCGTTCGCGCGTCTGCCGTCTAAGCGCGACGAGAGCGTCTCCGCGCAGAAGCGGGAGCAGGTAAAGGGGATACGCGCGCAGATCAAGGAAGCGTTAGAAAAGGCCAAAAAAAGGTATTTCTTTGAAAGTCAGGAAACGATGATCCGGGATATGCAGGAGAGCGGCGCATTGGCCGGGACGCTGGCGGAGCTGACGCTGGAATTTGGCAGGCGGTTCGCGGAGAAAAAGCGGGAGAAAAATATACTGGATTTTGCCGATCTGGAGCATTTTGCCCTGCGTATCCTGTTAAAAGAGACGCCGGAGGGACAATATGAGCCGTCCGGCGCGGCGGCGGAGTACCGCGCTTATTTTCAGGAGATCATGATCGACGAATATCAGGACAGTAATCTGGTTCAGGAATATATCCTAAAGAGCATTTCAAAGGAGGCGCAGGGATGGCGGCAACCTGTTTATGGTGGGGGACGTCAAGCAGAGCATCTACCGGTTCCGTCTGGCGAGGCCGGAGCTCTTTATGGAAAAATATGAGACCTATACGGCGCAGGGAGAGAGGCGGAAGATCGTACTGCATAAGAATTTCCGCAGCCGCAGGGAAGTGACGGAGAGCGTCAACCATGTCTTTTCCCACATTATGGGAAAGGAGCTGGGCGGCGTTGACTATGACGAGGAGGCGGCGCTCTTTCCGGGGGCGGAATATCCCGCGTACGAGCAGGCGCAGACGGAGCTTTTGCTGCTTGCGCAGGAGGAAGACGCGAAAGCCTCCAAGATCGAGCAGGAGGCCGCGCTGCTCGCGGAGCGGATCGGAATGCTGATGGGAACGCATCAGGTGACGGATAAGGAAACCGGCAGGCTGCGCCCGGTCCGCTATGGGGATATCGCGATCCTGCTGCGTACCAATGCCGGCTGGGACGAGCCGCTGCGGGAGGGATTGAAACAGTATGGGATACCGGCCTATACGACGTCCATGACGGGCTATTTCTCATCGGAGGAGATCCGCATTATGCTGCATTTTCTCAGGGTGCTGGACAATCCGCTTCAGGATATCCCCCTGTTTGGCGTTATGCGCTCTCCGATCGGCGGATTTTTGGATCGGGAGATCGCGCGGCTGCGCGCAGCGCAGCCGGGACTGTCTTTGTATGAAGCGTTAAGGGCGGCGGGAGAGACCGCCTGCGCCGACGCGGCTCCTAAGGAGGGGAAAGACTCCTGCGGCGAAGCGGTTTCTAAGGCGGGAGAAGACTCCTGCAACGACGCGGATCTTAAAGCCGGGGACGCTCTCACAGATAATAAGGATGATAATAAGGAACTGCAGGAGAAGGCGGCGCGTCTGCTTGCGCTGATCGACCGGTACAGACAGCGGACGGCCTGTGAAACGGTCAGGACGCTCCTTAGGGAGATCATGGCGGAAACGGGATATCTGCAGTATATGACGGCCTTCCCCGAGGGGGATATCCGGCGGGCCAATCTGGAAATGCTGCTGCAGAAGGCGGCGGAGTTCCAAAAGACGGGAGATCACAGTCTGTTTGCCTTTATCCGTTATATGGAACAGCTCGAGAAATACGATGTGGATTACGGGGAAGCGTCCGCGTTGGACGAGCACGCCGACGTTGTGCGCATTATGAGCATTCACAAGAGCAAAGGATTGGAATTTCCGGTCTGTATCGTGGCGGGTCTTGGGAAACGCTTCAACATACAGGATCAGAGCCGGAGCGTTCTGATGGACGCAGATCTCGGGCTGGGCTGCGAGTATGCGGATACGGAGCGGCGTTTTCGCAGATCGACGCTGCGGCGGAATGTGCTGGCGAGAAAGCAGCAGCTTGACAATCTGGGAGAAGAGCTGAGAGTCCTGTACGTAGCCATGACGAGGGCAAAGGAAAAGCTGATACTGACGGGCGCGCTAAGAGAGCCGGAAAAGAAGCTGTCCGCGCTGGGACTGACGGAGGAAGCGGACGGAGCCGTGGAAGAGGGGACGGAAAACGAGGCGCCGTCTGTCTGCACTTGGCGCAGGCAGGCGGAGAAACCCTCCTTTCTGACGCTTGCCGGAGCGGGCTCTTATCTGGATTTTCTGCTTCCCGTATGGGAAACCGTGCGGGTCGTTACGCCGTCCGCGTTAAAGGGGGCGAGGATAGAGACTGCGGTCAAGGAGGAGCTGCGCCGCAGGGAGCTGGAAGCGTATGAACGGCTGGAGTACGAGCCAAAGTGGGAGAAGGAATTTCAGGAACGCTTCCGTTACCGCTATCCGTGGAAGCTGGAAGCCCTGTATACAAAGACGACGGTATCGGAGCTGAAAATGGAGAGCATGTCGGAGAAGGACGAGGGGGCGGCGCAGCTTTTCGAGGCGGGAGACGAGGCGTATATTCCGCGCTTTTGCGCGCCGCAGATAAGCGGCGGCGGCAGGGTATTCGGAAGCGCGGTCCATCATATTTTAGAGCTGCTGGATTTTGCGGCTCTGCCGGAGGGGGCGGATATCGACGAACTGACCGGATTTATCAAACGGAGCATGGAGGGCTTCCTTGCGGCGGAGAGATTGACCGAGGAGGAAAACGCCTGTATCGTGCCGGAGCGGATCGCGGAATTTCTGCTGACGGAGGCGGCAAAGCGGATGAGAGCCGCCGCGAGGCGGGGGAAGCTGCGGAAGGAGCAGCCCTTTATGCTGGGGCTTGCCGCAGACAGGCTGCGGCCCGAATTTCCGTCCGACGAGACCGTGCTGATACAGGGTATCATCGACGTATACTGGGAGGAAGCGGACGGGCTCGTCATACTGGACTATAAGACCGACAAGGTGGAGCGGGCAAAGGAGCTGATCCTGCGCTACCAGACGCAGCTTGACTATTATGAGGAAGCGCTTGCGCGGATCACCGGGAAACGGGTCAAGGAAAAGCTGATCTTTTCCTTTCATTTAAGAGAGACCATCTCGCTGTGAATCAGAGAGACCATCTCGCTGTGAATCAGAGAGATCGTCTCGCCCTGAATAAGGCAGACTGCCTCGCTCTGAATCAGACAGACCGCCTTACAATAAAAGAGCCGGGCGCAGCGGTACGCGTCCGGCTTTTGGCGTCCTTGCAAAATGTGTCCTGCAAAGACAGGATAAAAAAATCTGGACGCGCCGACCGGTACGTCCAGAGAAAATAGGAAGAGCAGATAACGGGAATCGAACCCGCCTCCTCAGCTTGGGAAGCTGATGTTCTACCAATGAACTATATCTGCATGACCGCGTCTGCCCTCGCAGGGAGCGGCAAACGATAATGTTGTCTCACATTTGCTTTAGTATAACACAACAAAACGGAAAAAGCAACCGGAACTTTTGGCAGAAAGCAGAAAAAATGACGGGAACCGGAAAAATGCAGGAAAGAAACGCTTATGAGCGCGGCGTCATATTGACTCGCCCGCTTTTTGATGGTATTTTGATGGTAGGCGCAAAGGGGATCGATAAGAGCCTTTTTGGGATAGCGGAAGGAGGACGAGACATTGGAATTTATTTTAAATCTGATCCACAGGCCGGAGATGGTGCCGGAGTATGCGGAGAAAGTCACCGGCCACGGCAAGGTCGAGGATATCGGCAGGAAGGCGCTGCTGACGGAGTCGCTGGATATCTTTAAGACCCAGCAGGAGATCGCGCACAAGAACGGCTTAAAGGTCACGATCCAGATGACCTATGCCAGCCTTTTTAACGACGAGGCGGTGGCTCTGGCCAAAGAGCACCATGAGAGATACGGCGACGAGATCGCCCTGTCCCTGTTAGGGCTCCCCTGCAGGGAGTTCCGCGAAAAATATAAGACGAAGGATTTCTGTATCTGGATGTTTTCGATGGAAGACAAAAAAGAGATCGTGAACGACGTATTTGAGAAATTCCACGAGCGTTTCGGCTTCTATCCCGAGTCTACGGGTTCCTACTATATGGATGCGGATCTGATCAATTATATTGAAGAAAAGTATCCGATGGTAAAATGCGCCGTGGCCACCTGCTGGGAAGAGGGGCCGAAGGCGTACCATACCTGCAACAATTCTTGGTATACGCTATTCGACGGCGGTCCGTGGGCGCCGTGGATCCCTTCCAAGCAGAATACGCACGCGCCGGCGGCCGATGCGTCGGAGGACTGCGGGCTCGTGGCGATCCCCCATCTTTCGCGGGATCTGATCGCCTGCTATGACGGGAACGGCTCCAATTTCGGGACGCATCCGCAGAATGTGCTGCGGGGCATGATCTACGATACGAAAACGTGGGAATATACATATCTTTACAATCTGATCGACCAGTACCGTTCTCTGGCCAAATACAACAACGGCTACGCCTACAATATGATGTTCGTAGGGCCGGGCTGGATGAACAAGATGGGACGCTGGGAAGCGCCTTATGAGCTGCTGCTTAAATCATATGAGGACGGCTGCGCTTATTACGGAAAGCTCAAAAAGGAAGGCGCGCTCCTTGATATGACCATGTCGGAATTTGCGGATTATTATCGGAAAAAGAAGCGTTACACGGAGCCGGAGTGCGCGCTGTGGCGGGATATCCTGTACGGCTCCGATAAACAGCTCTTCTGGTACTGCGACCCGTATATGCGCGCCTGCGTCAATATGGATCAGGGCGGCGCGATCGTGGATTTGCGGCCCTATGCGGCAAAGCTGAAATGGGAGGTGGGGATCGGCACGAAGCACGTGCAGGACGCTTCCTATCCGTTCCTGATCCAAGAAAAATACCGCGCCGGATACTTTACGCACTATGCCGGCGAGGGCACCGTGCGCAGCGCGAAGGTAAGCTGCAACGGAGAAGAGACAGACCTGTGCTTGTGCCGGACAAAGGCTCATTTTTCCGAGGAAAAGAGCGAAGACGGCGTCGTGACGCGCGTGCTGACGCTGGATCCGGTGGAGCTGGAGTTTGACGGGCTGACGGTAACGCTTCAGACAAAGGAATATTTTGAGGAGGGCAGCGGGAGTATCAGGATCGAACGCAGGATATTAGAGATGAGCGATCCGTCCGCAAAGGTGGAGATCAACGAATATATGGTAGCCTGCTACGGCACGACGGAGTATCCCGAGGACATGACCGGGATCACGCTGGCCTGCGGGAAGGACGGAGAGGAAAAGCGCATATCGTATGAATATCGGTGCCGGGAGGAATCCCTCGCGGGGGCGGCGTTTGTCAGCGCGGTCATTCCGGCCATTGAAACAAAGGTCTCCATGACCTGCAGCGCGCCGGATGCGAAAGGGTATGTGCGCGAGGGCTATGCGTTTTCTCCGATGTTCACGTTGGGCTATCAGAAAACAATGACGGAAAAGGAGGCGATTTCCACATGGCTCAGGCTGGAAAAGGCAAACTGAATTACAGGTGTCCGTCCTGCTTTTTAAGGGATCTTGACATCGATATGTTTTACGATAAGGAAAAGGACGAGTATTATTGTCTCCGCTGCCAGTACTGCGGCAGCGAAGCGGATGTGCTGGAAAAAAACGAGATGATCCGCTTCCGTTACCGCGCTATGGCGAAGCGCTTTGACAAGTTTGATTTTGACTGACGACAGAGCCCTGCTTTTGACGGCCGGAGGCCGGAGAAAGGCGGGGCTTTTTTAAGGCCGCCCTTTGCGGCGGGAGAGGAGGCGCGCGATGAAAAAGGAAAAGGCGGAAGCGGCGAGGCTCTGGTTTTACGAGATCCCGCAGAATGAGCCTGCGCTGGCGATCTTGGGCGGAGATCCGGGCAGGGATACGGCGCTTCATTTTCATAATCTGCTGGAGATCGGGTATTGCCGTAGCGGCGCGGGGACGCTTTTGCTGGACGGGAAAAAAGCGCCGTACCGCCCCGGCGCGCTGCGTATCGTCCCGCCGTATCTTTTGCATTGCGCCGACGGGGACGGATCCGCCGGACGCTGGGATCTCCTTTTTTTGGATCCGGCGCAGCTGGCGCGGGAGCTGTATCCGGGGGACGAGCCGTATCAAAAAGAGATCGTGGAACGGCTGAATACCCGTGCGGCCCTGATAAATTGCGGGGGGGGAGGCGGATACGGCTCTTTGGAAACGCTCGTGCGCATGATACTGGAAGAGATGAGGGAGAGGCGGCTGAATTACCGGGACAGCGTAAAAGGGCTCCTGCTCGCGCTGGCGACGGAGCTTATGCGTATGAATATGCGAAAAACGGACGGGCCCGCGCCGGAGCGGAGCGCGGGACGCAGCGAGAAGCTCTCCAAGATCGGGGCGGCGTTGGCGTATCTGGACGAATCCTGCGGCGCGCAGCTCCGCGTCGGGGAGCTGGCCGATATCTGCCATATGAGCGAGACGCATTTTCGGCGCGAATTTGAGACCTGCATGAATATGTCCCCTGCGGATTACAGAAATCTGGTGCGTGTGCAGAGGGCCTGCGCCCTGATGAGAAAGACGAACGACTCGATGGATCTGATCGCGCAGAAGGCAGGCTTTTCCTCCATATCCACCTTTAACCGCAATTTCAGAAAATTCTTAGGCGTTTCCCCCTACCAGTGGAAGATCAACCCGGGAAGTTACGAACGGACGCTTTTAACGGACGAGGGCACAGTAAGGCTCCCGCTTGAGATATGATTGAAAATGCGCGTATTGTTATCGAAAATGCGCACAAGCGGTTTCGGTATTTTGTTAAAATATACCTATGGTTCGATGAAAAATGCGGCAAAATTATATAAATTGATGAAAGCCGGATTTTATCGGCCAAATCGATCTTTTATGGAGGAAAAGCTATGAAGAGAAAAGTATTATCGTTGATCTTGACGACGGCTATGACGGCGGCTCTGCTGGCAGGGTGCGGCAGCTCGGGCGGCGCGGCGGCTGACGGCGGAGACGCCGGAGACAGCGCGGCGGCGCAGACGGAGGAGGCCGCACCATCAAGCGACGACGGCGCTGCGGCGCAGGAAGAGGGCGCTGCGGGCGGCTCGCACAAGCTCACCGCATGGGCATGGGACGCAGGATTTAATATCCCGGCGCTGCAGGCGGCCGCGGACGACTACAAGGCGAATGTGGATCCTGACTTTGAGCTTGAGATCGTAGAGCAGTCCCAGTCGGAGGACATTGAGAACGCGGTCACGCTGGCGGGTTCTTCGGGAGATTACAGCACGCTGCCGGATATCTTCCTATTCCAAGACCACTGGATCCAGCGTTATGTGGCGGATTATCCGGATGCGTTTGTGGACGTGGCGGACGCGGACGTAAACTGGGATGATTTCAGTCAGGAGAAGCTCTCCTATTCCACGATCAACGGTACGCATTACGGGTTCCCGGTAGACAACGGTACGGTAATCTGCGCATACAGAGTGGATCTGCTGGATCAGTGCGGTTATACGATCGACGATCTGACCGGCATCAGCTGGGACGACTTTATCAAGATCGGTCAGGAAGTATATGACAAGACCGGCAAATACCTGCTTTCGATGGACGGCGACGGCAACGATTTGGTATATATGATGCTGCAGGCCGAGGGCGTTTCCCAGTTTAAGGACGGCAAGCCCAATATCGTAAACAACGAAAAGCTGGTAGAGGTCGTAAACAAGATCATAGAGATGGTACAGAAGAATGTGCTGTATCTGGCGAACGACTGGAACGGATATACCAATGAGACGATCGTAGGGGATATGGTCGCAGGCGTTATGAACGGCAACTGGATCATCCCGACCATCGAGCAGGTAGCGGAGAACAGCGGGAAATGGGAGATCACTTCCATGCCGACGCTGGAAGGCGGAGAAGGCTATGCGTCGAACGGCGGTTCTTCCCTGTACGTCAGCTCCAACTGCCAAGATCCGGCACTGGCGAAAGCGTTCTTAGCGTATACTTTCGGCGGCAGCACCGTTACCTATGACGGAGCGCTTCAGAACGGCGGCGTTATCACGACCTGCATTTCCGCAGGCAAGTCCGACGTATACAATCAGGGCGTTGAATACTTCAATAACACCCCCATTTACGCCGATATCGTAGCGATGGGCGCAAACGTGCCGGTCGTAGAGCAGAGCGATTATCACTATACCTGCCGTCAGTACATTGCGGCGGCGATCATCAACGCCATCAACGGCGCGGATGTCATGACGGAATTACAGGCTGCGGAAGATCAGCTTAACTTCGAGATGGGCAATTAAATCCATTCAATAAAGGAAGTATGGCAGATGGGGAATCGGTTCTTCTGATTCCCCGTTTGTTTTAAGCAGAGGAGGATGGGAAATTGAAGAAAAAAGGAATGAACGTGAGCGCAAAGCAGCGCGTGTGGGGCTGGATCTACCTCATGCCCGCGACGCTCCTGATCGCCGTTATGAGTTTTTATCCGATCATTCAGGCGGTGTTTACTTCGTTAAAGACGGGCTCGAGCGCAAAGATGGCGTGGGCCGACCCGATATCCTATAATTATACGAGAATGTTTCAGGATAAGCTGTTTCTCCGCTCGGTGGGGAACACCTTCCTGTATCTGATCGTGGAAGTGCCGATCATGCTGATCTTGGCGATATTGCTGGCGCAGCTTCTGAACAATAAAGATTTGAAATTCAGGGGATTTTTCCGCACCTGCGTATTCCTGCCGTGCGCGACCTCTCTGGTTTCCTATTCCCTGATCTTTAAATCCCTGTTCGCGACGCAGGGGCTGTTAAATTCCGTTCTGGTCCATTTGGGGATCTTACAGGAAAATTACAATTTCCTCGGTACGGCGGGCAGCGCCAGAGTCGTTATCATTCTTGCGCTGATCTGGAGATGGACCGGCTATAATATGGTGTTCTTCCTCGCCGGCCTGCAGAATATCGAATATTCGGTCTATGAAGCGGCGAAGATCGACGGCGCAAGCGGCTGGCAGACCTTCTGGCGGATCACCGTCCCGCTGCTGCGTCCGACGATCGTCATGACGGCGATCATGTCCATCAACGGTACGCTGCAGCTGTTCGACGAATCCATGAACCTGACCGGCGGCGGCCCGGCCAATGCAACGATCACGATGTCGCATTACATTTACAACAATTCCTTCGGACAGGGGGTTGCAAACTTCGGATACGCGTCGGCGATGTCCTTCTTCGTATTCATTCTGGTGGCGGTGCTGTCCCTGATCAATATGAAAGTAGGTGATAAACGTGACTAAGAAAATAAAGGGTTCCCATATTCAGCGCAGGCTGATCCCGTCCTATCTCTTTTTGATCCTCGTATCGTTTATCTCGGTATTCCCGCTTTACTGGATGATCGCGGCGGCGACGAACCCGAGCGTAGAGGTGGCGCGCGGCCGGATCTGGTTCGGCACCTATCTGCTGGATAATTTCCAGAATCTGCTCGCCAGACAGGATCTGTGGGGCGCGATGTGGCATTCCTTCCTGTATGCCTTTGTCCAGACCGTGGTGGCGATGCTGATCTGCTCGCTCGCGGGCTATGGTTTTGAGCTTTATCACGATAAGCAGAAGGATCTTGTATTCAGTATCCTGCTGCTCGCGATGATGGTGCCGCAGGTGGCGACGATGATCCCGCTGTATAAGATGATCTCGGGCATGAAAATGCTCAACACCGTATGGGGCTTTATGCTGCCGGCGATCTCCACGCCGTTTTTGATCATGATGTTCCGGCAGAATTCGAGAAACTTCCCGGTGGATATCATGGAGGCGGCCCGTATCGACGGACTGAGCGAGATCCACATTTTCTTTCGCATGTATATGCCGATCATGAAATCGACCTATGCGGCGGCGGCCGTCATTACCTTTATGAACGCGTGGAACGCGTATCTGTGGCCGAAGGTCGTCTTAACGGATAATCGGGCGCAGACGATGCCGATGCTGATCGCAAACCTGTCCGCCGGCTATACGGTGGATTACGGTATGCTGATGCTGGGCGTTTTGTTCTGTTCGATCCCTACGATGATCGTATTCTTTATTCTGCAGAAGCAGTTCGCGGAAGGTATCACCGGCGCGGTAAAATAACGGTATGGTTTCAGGCTTTGGGCCGTTTGCAGAACTTTGCTCCCGTCAGGGAGGCGATAGGAGAAAGACGGAGTTTTGCGGCGGCCCCTTGCTATGAGCGCGGATAGAAGGAGGAAAGATGGGTACATTTGATTATGCAAAGCTGAGCGATCCGGGATTTTTCATGGAAAACCGCATGGAAGCGCATTCGGATCATATTGCTTACCAAAACGACAAAGAGCTTGCGCGGGGGACGTCGGGGCTCCGTTATTCTCTGGACGGGCTGTGGAAGTTTCATTATGCAAGAAATCTTGCAGCGGCGATCCCCGGATTTGAACGGGAATCCTACGACTGCCGTCCGTGGGACGATATCCGCGTGCCGGCGCATATCCAGATGGAGGGGTACGACGTTCCGCAGTATGTGAACACGCAGTATCCGTGGGACGGCAGGGAGGAGATCTGGTTTGACGAGATCCCGAAGGAGTTTAACCCGACCGCAAGCTATGTGAAATACGTAACGCTGCCGGAAGGGTTTGTAAAGGAAGGCGTCTATATCTCCTTTCAGGGCGTCGAGAGCGCGCTTGCGCTCTGGGTCAACGGAAGCTATGTCGGCTACAGTGAGGACAGCTTTACGCCGTCGGAGTTTGACCTGACCCCTTACTGGAAGGACGGGGAGAATAAGATCGCGGTGCAGGTGTTTAAGTGGACGTCCTCAAGCTGGTGCGAGGATCAGGATTTCTTCCGCTTTTCCGGTATCTTTCGCAGCGTGTACCTCTATACGATCCCCCGCCTGCATGTCTATGACCTGAAGGCGGAGCCGTTATTGGAGGAGGATCTAAGGACGGGAGAGCTTGCGCTTGCGCTGCGTACCGTCGGGAGCGGCAGCGCGAGGATCACGCTGTCGGATCAGGACGGCACCCTGTTTTGTAAGGAGCTTGCCGTCACGGAGGAAAAGACCGTATTGCGCGAGCCGGTGGAAGCGCCAAAGCTGTGGAGCGCGGAAGAGCCGAATCTCTATACGCTGCGGATCGAGCTGACGGATACGGAAGGGGCGCCCTGCGAGCTAATCTCTGAGAAGATCGGCTTTCGGCGCTTTGAACTGAAAGACGGGCTGATGTGCCTGAACGGGAAGCGCATCGTTTTCAAGGGCGTAAACCGCCATGAGTTTAGCAGCGTGACGGGCCGCGTGGTATCGAAGGAAGAGCTGCTGCAGGATATCGTCACGATGAAGCGAAACAACATCAACGCGGTGCGTACCTGCCATTATCCGGATGATTCCCTCGTTTACCGAATGTGCGACGAATACGGCATTTATATGATAGCCGAGAACAATATGGAAACGCACGGTACGTGGGACGCCTGCTGGCGCGGCGAGATTACGCGGGACGGTGTGCTGCCGGGCGACCATATGGAATGGGAGCCGATGCTGTTAGACAGGGTCAATTCCTGTTACCAGAAGGATAAAAACCACCCGGCCATCCTGATCTGGTCGTGCGGGAACGAATCGCTGGGCGGCAGGGTCATCTATGACATGTCGCAGAAGTTCCGCGAGCTGGATCCGCACCGTCTGGTGCATTACGAGGGCATATTCCATGACAGGCGCTATAACGATACCAGCGATATGGAGAGCCAGATGTATTCGTCGGTGGAAAGCATACGGGAATATCTTGCCGAGCACAGGGAGAAGCCGTTCCTTTGCTGCGAGTATACGCACGCGATGGGCAATTCCTGCGGCGGTATGCATAAGTACACGGAGCTGTCCGATACGGAGCCGCTCTATCAGGGCGGTTTTATCTGGGACTATATCGACCAGTCTATCCTGAAAAAGGACCGCTACGGAAAAGAATTTCAGGCGTACGGCGGCGATTTCGGCGACCGGCCGAGCGATTACAGCTTCAGCGGCGACGGGATCTGCTACGGCGGGGAACGGGACGCCTCGCCCAAAATGCAGGAGGTCAAATATAACTATCAGAATATCGCCGTGAGCTTTGACGAACAGAGTTTTACCGTGAAAAATAAACATCTGTTTTTAAATACCGATGTCTTTGCCTGCGAAGCGATCCTAGAGCGCGAGGGCGTACAGGTGGAAAAGCGGCATCTGGAAACGGCTGTCGCGCCGCTGTCGCAGGAAAGCTACCCGCTCCCGTTTGCGATTCCCACGGATGCGGAATATGCGCTCACGATCTCCTTTACCCTAAAGGAGGATACCGCATGGGCGAAGGCCGGGCATGAAGTGGCGTTCGGGCAGCGGATCTATAAAAAGCCTAAGATATTTACGACGCCCGACCGGCCGATGCGCGTCATACACGGCAAATGGAACCTCGGCGTAAGGGGCGACGGCTTTGAAGTCCTCTTTTCCGATAACAACAGCGGGCTGGTTTCTTACCGTTACGCCGGAAAGGAAATGCTGGAAAAAATCCCGATGCCGAACTTCTGGCGCGCGCCGGTAGACAATGACAACGGGCGCAGGATGCAGGGACGGATGGCGCAGTGGAAGATCGCGAGCCTTTACGCCGGTATGTGCGGCGAAGGGATGAACGATATCAAGAAGCCGCTCATAACGCAGACGGAGCGTTCCGTGTCCGTCGCCTATGAATACGAGCTGCCGACGACGCCAAAGAGCGTATGCACGGTGACGTATACGGTGTTCGGAGACGGCACGGTCGAGACGAAGCTGGCCTATGACCCGGTAAAGGAGCTCGGGGACATGCCGGAATTTGGTATGCTGTTTCGGCTGAACGCGGATTACGACCGTTTGGAATGGTACGGGCTCGGCCCAGAGGAAACCTATGCGGACCGGAAATGCGGCGCAAAGCTGGGGATCTATAAGAACCGCGTGGCGGATAATATGGCGAAATACCTAACGCCGCAGGAATGCGGCAATAAGGTGGGCGTGCGCTATGCCAAAGTAACGGATGCAAAGGGGAGAGGGCTCTTGTTCGAGGGGGACGAGCTTTTCTTTTCGGCGCTTCCCTATACGCCGCATGAGCTGGAGCTGGCTTCTCACAGCTATGAGCTGCCGCCGGTCCATTATACCGTCGTGCGGGTGGCGAAAGCGCAGATGGGCGTCGGCGGGGACGACAGCTGGGGCTCCCCGGTGCTGCCGGAATATCTGATCGACGTGACAAAGCCTTTAGAGCTGACGTTCCGCTTCCGGGGGATCTAATGAATTAAAGAAGGATAACAAACGGCGGGCCGCCTGATACAGGGACGGCCCGCCGCTTTATTGGGTCAGTTTTCTTTTTCCGACACTACGAATATTTTGGAGAAGCAGCCGCCCTCCTGCGGGATCAGCGCTTCCTCCCCGAGCAGCAGCCCGGCGTTCATCAGCTCGTCGCCAAAGAACGTCCGGCCCTCTCTGCCGCTTACCGTATATTCCTTTTCGGGCGAAAGCCCCGCGAGCCGGATACGCCGCCAAGAGCCGTTTGGCGATCCGGGGAAGAGATAATAGCCGACCAGCGCCTCGCTCTGATTGTCGTTGACGACCATCCACGCGGCTTCGTCTCCCGCAAACGGGCTTTTGAGCCTGTAAAACTTACCTTTCATGACCAGCTCCCGATAGCGTTTCACAAAGGCGATCTGCCGCTTTAACAGAAGGCATTCTTTCTCGTCTAAGGTATTTAAGTCCATCTCGCAGCCGAACATGCCGAACATCGCGACGTTTCCCCGCAGTGAGAGCGGCGTTACCCGCCCAGTCTGCATATTGGGGACGTCGGAGACGTGCGCGGCCATCATGCTCAGCGGATAGACATAGGACGTGCCGTACTGTATCAGGATTCGCTCGAGTGCGTCCGTATCGTCGCTCGTCCATGCCTGCGGCGCATAGTAGAGCATACCCGGATCGAAACGCGCGCCCCCTGCCGAGCAGGATTCAAAGAGGATATTGGGGAAACGCCCGATCAAGCGTTCATACAGCTCGTATACTCCCAGCACGTACCGGTGCATGACCTGCCCCTGCTGGCCTGCAGGCGCGGCGGCGGAATAGCATTCCGTCAAATACCGGTTCATATCCCATTTTACATAATCGACTGAGGCGTTTGAAAGCGCCGTTTCCATCTTTTCATACAGATAGTCCCGCACCTCCCTGCGGGAGAAGTCCAGCACATACTGGTAACGGCTAAGGAGCGGCCTGTGCCCCGGCGCATAGAGGATCCAGTCGGGGTGCGCCCGGTACAGGTCGGAATCCGGGTTGACCATCTCCGGCTCGAACCAGAGGCCGAAGCGCATTCCCATCGCATGGATCTTTTCGGACAGTCCTTCGATCCCGCCAGGGAGCTTTTCCTTATTCGTCACGTACCAGTCTCCCAGCCCTTTGGTATCGTCGTCCCGTTCGCCGAACCAGCCGTCGTCCAGCACGAAGAGCTCCAGCCCCAGTTCCTTTCCTCTGCGGGCGATCTCAAGCACCTTGTCTTCCGTAAAGGCCGCGCCCGTCGCTTCCCAGTTATTGATGACCAGAGGACGCTCTCTATCCCGCCAGACGCCCCGCGCCAGATGCGTCCGGTACAGCTCGTGATAGGTCTGGCTCATGCCGTTTAAGCCGTCCCTCGTATAGACCAGCACCGCCTCCGGGCTCTGGAAGGTCTCCCCCGGCGCAAGCTCCCAGTCAAACCAAGCCGGGTGGATCCCAAGCTGCACGCGCGCCGTCCCGAAGGTGTCCGCCTCTGCCTGTTCTAAGTGGTTGCCGCTGTAGATCAGGCTAAAGCCCAATACCTCGCCGCTCATCTCGTCCGTCCCAGGGCGCTTTAGGGCGAGGAAGGGGTTGTATTCCCCGCTGCTGCTTCCCCTCGTGCTCCCGATCCTATGAAGGCCCTCCTCGAGCTTTAGATTTTTTACGTGCCGCTCTCTGGCCCATGCGCCGGTCAGATACAGCAGCTCATAGTCGGAATCGGGCAGATCGACGCTCGCGCTCATGACCCGCCGCAGGATACAGCGTTCTGTTCCGTCGTTGCAGAATCTCACGCTGCGCGCGATCGCAGGAAAGTCCCGGAAAATACTGTAGCTCAGGATACAGCGCATACCGCTGAGCGTATCGCGCAGGGCGATCTCCAGCGTCTGCGCCTCGCCGTCGTCCTGCGTATACACTGCGGGGAGCCCTTCCAGCTTTTTCTTGCCCGCAAAGATCTCATGCGACTCATAGCGAAAGTCAAAGATCCTGTTTTCGTTTGCCGCCTCCAGCACAAAGGCGGGCTCCCGGAAATCCCCCCTTCCGGCGCAGGGATATTCCTGCTTCGTATGCTGCATACTCAGAAAGGAAGCGTCCCCCTCCTCGTAGGCGCTCATCGAGCGGGGATGCCCTGCGGATATCCCGCCCTCGAGCAGATGGCCGAAATCCTCCCGGTGGCGGATCCGCCTGCCGTAATACAGACTGCCTATCTGCCCGTTTTTCAATATCTGCATGATATAACTGACGTCCTGATTGTAGAGATGAAATTCTCCCGTCTCTTTGGAAAAAATGATCGGCATATTTGCCCTCCCTCCTGTAAGCGTCTTTTGCGCGGCGGCTCTCTTTCGTCTCTTTACAGGAGAGCGACGCCCCGTTTTCTGATCTCTTCGAGTGTCTCTTTGGGCCAGAGAGAGGACTGCACCTCTCCGATATGCGCTTTGCGCAGGAAAAACATACAGATACGGGACTGTCCGATCCCGCCGCCGATGGTATAGGGGAGCTCCCCGTTTAGGACGGCCCTCTGGAACGGCAGGTCGGCGCGTTCTGTGCATCCGGCCTTTTTTAACTGCGTTTTCAGGGAAGTCTCGTCCACGCGGATCCCCATAGAAGAGAGCTCCAGCGCAATGTCGAGCACGGGATAATAGACGACGATATCGGCGTTTAAGGTCCAGTCGTCATAGTCCGGCGCGCGCCCGTCGTGCGGCTTGCCGGAGCGCAGCAGATCGCCGATCTGCATGATACAGACCGCGCCTTTTTCCTTTACGATACGGTATTCGCGCTCTTTGGGCACAAGCTCGGGATAGAGATCCTCCAATTCCTGCGAGGTGAGAAAGAAGATATCCTCCGGCAGAAATTCCCTGATGTAGTCATATTTGATCGACATGTATTTTTCCGTCAGGCGCAGCGCCTTGTAGACTGTCCGCACTGTGTTTTTTAACGTGTCCAGATTGCGCTCGTCTTTGGAGATGATCTTTTCCCAGTCCCACTGATCGACATAGATCGAATGGATATTGTCCGTCTGCTCGTCTCTTCGGATCGCGCTCATATCGGTGTATAATCCCTCGCCGAGCTTGAAATCATATTTTTTCAGGGCGTAGCGTTTCCATTTTGCGAGAGACTGTACGATCTCGGCGGGCGCTTCGTCCTGATCCTTGATACCGAAGGAGACCGGACGCTCGACGCCGTTGAGATTGTCGTTGAGGCCGGAAGCGGGATCGACGAACAGCGGCGCGGATACGCGCAGCAGATTGAGCTGTTCGGCGAGGATCGTCTGGAAAAAGTCCTTGACGGTCTTGATCGCGACCTGCGTTTCGTGCAGGTCGAGCGCGGAACAGTAGTTAGGTGGAATTAGGCATGTTCTCATGGTTTGCGATATCCTTTCTCTTTCATAGGTAGACTTTGCTTTTATTTAAACGCTTTTTGTGTCCGAATGCAAGAAAATATTTATCGAAAATATGTTCGGAAAACACTTGTTCGGAATCGCTTCCTGTGGTACAATATCAAAAAGAAGAAAAAGGAAGGCGCGGGCGAAGGAGACGGGAGGCGGCCGGAAGTGGACATGATAAGATATCCTGACAAAGGCGCGGCGGCGGGTACGATGGAAAAGCTGGGCGTGCTCAGCGACGCCGCCAAATATGACGTGGCGTGTACGAGCAGCGGCGTTACCCGCAGGGGGAACGGGCAGGGAATGGGCAATACCATAGCGGCCGGGATCTGCCACAGCTTCAGCAGCGACGGCAGGTGCATTTCCCTGTTAAAGATCCTGCTGACTAATGAATGCATTTATGACTGTAGATATTGTATTAACCGCCGTTCCAATGATGTGCCGCGCGCGGCGTTCACGCCGGAGGAGCTCTGCGAGCTGACGGTCGGTTTTTACAGGCGTAATTATATCGAAGGCTTGTTCCTCAGTTCGGGGATCGTAGGCAGCCCGGATATCACGATGGAGCTGCTCTGGCGCACGCTCTGGCTCCTGCGCAAAAAATATGAGTTTCAGGGCTATATCCATGTAAAGGCCATACCCGGGGCCGATGCGGAGCTGATCCGGCGCACGGGAATGCTGGCGGACCGTATGAGCGTCAATCTGGAGCTGCCTACGGCGGAGGGATTGCGCAGGCTGGCGCCGAATAAGCACCGGAAAAATATCCTAACGCCGATGCGGCAGATACAGACCGGTATCCTGCAGAGCAGGAATGAGCTGAGCCTGTACCGGCATACGCCGCGCTTCGTACCGGCGGGGCAGTCTACGCAGATGATCGTCGGCGCGACGCCGGAGAGCGATTACCAGATCCTGACGGTGGCGGAGACTTTATATCGGAAATTCGCCCTAAAGCGGGTATTCTATTCCGCATTTGTGAATGTCAATCAGGATAAGGAGCTGCCAGCGCCCTTAGGAGGCGCGCCGCTTCTGCGGGAGCACAGGCTGTATCAGGCGGACTGGCTGCTTCGGTTTTACGGGTTTGCCGCGGACGAGCTGCTGGGCGAGAAGCGGCCCAATTTTAATATCCTGCTCGACCCCAAATGCGACTGGGCGGTTAGGCACTTGGATCAGTTCCCGGTCGACGTGCAGACGGCGGAATATCGTATGCTCCTTAGGGTGCCGGGGATCGGCGTAAAGAGCGCGCGCTTTATCGTGCAGGCGAGGCGGAGCGCAAAGCTGAGATTTGAGGACTTAAAGAGAATGGGCGTGGTCTTAAAGCGGGCGGTCTATTTTATCACCTGCAGCGGGCGGCAGATGTACCCGACGAGACTGGAGGAGGATTACATTGTCAGGAACCTGCTCGGGGAGAAGGAAAAGCTGCCCTTTGAAAAGGATCAGGTCACATACCGGCAGCTGTCGTTGTTCGACGATCTGCATTTTGAACGGAAAGAGGAAAGTGAGGGCGCGCTGTGGAAGAGCATATCCTGATCTGTGAGGACAGCGTAGACGGGATCTTTACCGCGGTCTATCGGGCGTATGAAAAGCGTTACGCGCCGGAGCGGACGCAGATATGGATCTCTGAGGAGGAAAATCTGCGCCTGTTCGCGGTTTATGAAAGCGTGGATACGGATAAGGAGACCAGCGGGAAGGTCGTCCGCACGCTCAAAAGGCGTTTTGGGGAGAAGGGATTTTATACCTTCTGCCTTGCGCTGTCCACGCCCGATACGGGGAAGGCGACGGCGGTCTACCGCACGCTCGCAAAGGGGCTGCGCCTTCGGCGTCCTTCCGATATCTTTTACCGTCATGCCGACCCGGATGTCCATAAGGTCGAGTCGCTGCAGACGAGGGCCGGACGGGAAATGGATCATCTGCGCGGCTTTCTGCGCTTCTGCGAGCTGGAGGGCCGTATCCTGTATGCGGAGATTGGGCCGGAGAATCATATCCTGCCTTATCTGGCGGATCATTTTGCCGACAGGTTCCCCAAAGAGCATTTCCTGATCCTTGATACGGGGCGTTCCCTGTCTGCCGTGCATGAGGCGGGGAAGGCGTGGTTTCTTGCCTCGGCGGACTCTTTTATGCGGGAGAATCTAAAGGAGCGCGGCGGCGAGGCCCTCTATAGGGAACTGTTTCGCTGCTTTCATCATAAAATAGCAATAGAAGCGCGGCGCAACGAAAATCTGCAGAAGAATATGCTCCCTCTCCGTTTCCGTCCCTATATGGCGGAATTTACGAAAGAGGGGGACGGTCGGATTTCATAAAATTTTTAAGAATTTTTTGGAATAAAATACTTTACATTTGGGAATTATGGATTATAATACTAAATCAGAAATTTGAAACTGGCAGTATGCCAAAGTTACAGATGTTAAGCCGCAACTGTTTCGGCGTGTTTAAAATGTGAAAGGAATGGTATTATAATGAGGACGCAACGGGACATCAGACTGAGAGCAAGCGAAGTGAAAGGTTTTGTGGAAGCAGCATCGAAATGCAATTTTGACATCGATATTTTTTATAACCGCTACGTAGTGGACGCAAAATCTATCTTGGGGGTATATGGGCTGGATCTGACAAAAACCCTGACTGTCAGGTACAACGGCTATGATCAGGACTTTGAGGAATGCCTGAAAAGACTTGCCGCGGCATGTTAAAAAAGCGCTTTTGCGTGAGTATCGACTATTGATTGACGCCTTCTGCCGGATAGCGTAGACTGTCCGTAGAGGGCGTTTTTTTGTTCCGGTAAAGGGCGCGCGGACAGAAACGGGCAGGCCGCGGCGGCGTATGCGGCGGTCATAGCGCGCGGGAAAGGGAGGGATCGGGTATCATGCAGATCAGGATATCGGTTCGGAATCTGGTGGAATTTATCCTGCGGAGCGGCAGCATTGACAACCGCCGCACGGCGGCTTCCGACGCCGCGATGGCCGAGGGGAGCCGGATCCACAGAATGCTGCAGCGCCGTATGGGGGCGGACTATCAGGCGGAGGTCTTTCTGCGCCGCGCCTTCCATAGAAAAGAGTATGATATCGTGATCGAGGGGCGGGCGGACGGAGTGCTCCCAGAGCCGGACGGCTTTATGATAGAAGAGATCAAAGGAACCTACCGCGATATCATGCGGATGCAGGAGGCCGTCCCGGTGCATTTAGCGCAGGCAAAGTGCTATGCGTATCTGTATGCGGCGCAATATTGGATACCGGACCGCGGCGGTGTGTCTGGCGAGGAAAGCGCGGACTGCGGCAATGGTGTGGCCGGAGATGGCGGCGCGGGCTGTGATGAGAGCGCGTCTGGCAGGGAAAGCGCGGACTGCGCTCTGCAGGCGCATGGGCGGGAGCCGGCGATCCATATCCGCATGACATACTGCAATTTGGACACAGAGGAGCTGCGCTATTTTCATTATGAAGATACTTGGCAGGGGCTGAGCGGCTGGTTTGAGGGGCTGCTTGCGGACTATCTGAAATGGGCGGATATGGAGCATGACTGGAAGGAGAAGCGTCAAGCTTCCATTCATAGTCTTTCTTTTCCCTTTGCCTATCGTAAGGGGCAGAAGGAGCTGGCGGCTTATGTCTATCAGACGATCTGTCATAAACGGAAGCTGTTTTTGGAGGCCCCGACGGGAGTAGGCAAGACCATCTCCGTGATCTTTCCCGCCGTCAAAGCTGTCGGTGAAAAAAAGGCGGACAGGATCTTCTATCTGACAGCCAAGACGGTCACGCAGGTCGTGGCGGAGGAAACCTTTGCGCTGCTGCGAGAGCACGGGCTTGCGTATAAGACCGTACTGTTGACCGCACGGGACAAAATATGCTTTCTGGAAGAGGCGGAATGTAACCCGCAGGCCTGTCCCTATGCGGATGGGCACTATGACCGGATCAATGAGGCGCTCTACGATATATTGACCCATGAGGTTAATTATACGGCGGAGAGGATCCGGGATTATGCGGAGAGATACCGGGTGTGCCCATTTGAGATGGGGCTGGATATCAGCCTGTTCTGCGACGCCGTGATCTGCGATTATAATTATGTCTTTGACCCGCACGTCTATCTGCGCCGCTTTTTCGGGGAGAATACGGAGGAAGAATCCCTCTTTCTAGTGGACGAGGCGCACAATCTTGTGGAGCGGGGGCGGGAAATGTATAGCGCCTCCCTCTGGAAGGAGGATTTCCTGCGCCTAAAGCGCGGAATCCATCCGGTCAACGCCAAGATCGCGGGGCAGCTTGAGAAGTGCAACCGGGCGCTGCTCTCCTTAAAACGGGAATGTGAGGACTGGCGCATTGTAGAGCTTTTGGATCCGTTTATATCGCCGCTCATAAGGCTGCACGCCTCCTTGACGGACTTTCTGGAAGAGGGCAGGGAGCCGGTCGAGGCGGCGCTTCAGGGGGAGATACTGGAATTTTATTTTGCGGTATCGCATTTTCTGGAAATGTATGAGCTGATGGACGAAAATTATGCGGCGTATACCAAAATGGAGGAGGATGGCCGCTTCCTGCTGCGGATATACTGTGTGAACCCGGGAAAGAACCTGCGGGAGTGTATGGCGCGCGCGCGCAGCAGTATCCTGTTTTCCGCGACCATGCTCCCGATCCGCTATTATAAGGAGCTGCTCGGCGGGGAGGAGACGGATTACGAAGTGTACGCGCCCTCCGCTTTCGACAGCAGGCGCTGCGCGGTCTTTACCGGAAGCGGCGTGACGACGCGCTATACGAGGCGCGGCGAGGCGGAATACAGGAATATCGCCTGTTATATTTATGAAACGGTCAAAAACCGGCGCGGGAATTATATGATCTTTTTCCCGTCCTATCTGTTCTTACAGAGGGTCTACGAGATCTATCTGGCGGAATTTTGGGACGGGGAAACGCAGGAATGCCTCGTGCAGGAAAGCCGTATGGGAGAGCGGGCGAGAGGGGAATTTTTAAGGCGCTTTCTGGGGAATGAAGAGCTTGTATTTTCAGACGTCATCGATATGGAGATCGAAGAGGAGGAGGAAAAGAGCCTGCTCGGCTTCTGCGTGATGGGCGGTATCTTCGGGGAGGGGATTGACCTGAAAAGGGACAGCCTGATCGGCGCAATCATCGTAGGCACCGGGATCCCGCAGGTCTGCCCGGAGCGGGAGATCCTGAAACAGTATTTTGACCGGGAAGGTAACGGGTTTGACTATGCCTATCGCTATCCGGGAATGAATAAGGTGCTGCAGGCGGCGGGCAGGGTGATACGGACGGCGGAGGATATCGGGATCGTCGTGCTGTTAGACGAACGCTTCGACAGTCCGGCCTATAGGCGGCTTTTCCCAAGAGAATGGGCGGGCTGCGAGTCGGCGGGCCTGCGGCAGATAAGCGGGAAGGTCGCGGAATTTTGGAAAAGGTGGCTGTAGGAGGGAGACTTTGACAGGCGGTTTTCCCTGAAAATGACTGGCGTGTCGCTGTGGATAACTTTGTGGAAATTGGGGATTTATCGCCATTCTGACAGTTAAAAATGTGCAGAGCGTCAGAATGGGAGGGGGGGACAGACATGCGGCCGGGCTGGGCTCTTAGAGCCGGCCGCGGATATCCTCGCACAGGCGCTCTGCGTTCTGCGCCGTCGTCGCCCAAGAGGTGCAGAAGCGCACGACGTATCTCCCGTCCCCCAGATCGCACCACGGACTGAAGGAATACGTATCGGAGAGCGCAAGGAGCTGCTCCCTTCTTAGGATAGGAAACTGCTGGTTCGTGTAGGAATCGTAATAGAAGCTGATCCCCTTTTCGGCAAAGGCCCTTCGGATATCCAGCGCCAGCCGGACGGCGTCCCCCGCGATTTTTAGATACAGATCGCCGGTAAAGAGCGTCTCAAACTGCAGGCCGAGAAGACGGCCCTTTGCCAGCAGCGCGCCATGCTGCTTGATAAGATAGCGGAAATCCCGTTTTAGGGCGGGATTCGTGATAACGACGGCCTCGCCGAACAGCGCGCCCGTCTTTGTGCCGCCGATATAGAATACGTCGCAGCAGGAGGCGATCTGGGAAAGGCTCAGGTCGTTTCGCGGGGACGCCAGCCCGTAGGAGAGCCTTGCGCCGTCCAGATACAGGGGCAGGCCGTACCTGCGGCAGACGGCGGAGATATCCGAAAGCTCGGCGGCGCTGTAGAGCGTGCCGTTTTCCGTCGGCTGCGAAAGATATACCATCGCGGGCTGCACCATATGCTCGCGGTCGCCGTCCTGATAATGGCGTTCGCAGCAGGCCGCGATATCGCCTGCCGTAAGCTTTCCGTCCGCGGAAGGAAGGGCGAGCACCTTATGGCCGCCCGCTTCGACAGCGCCGGATTCATGGACGTTGATGTGCCCGGTGGAGGCGCAGATCACGCCCTGATGGGGGCGCAGGATAGACGAGATCACGACCGCATTGGTCTGCGTGCCGCCGATCAGGAAATGGACGTCGGCGTCCGGCCTGCGGCACGCGCCCCGTATCAGGCTGCGGGCGTGTTCACAGTACGGATCCGCGCCGTATCCCGCCGTCTGCTCCAGATTGGTATCCAGCAGACGTTTGAGTATGTCGGGATGCGCGCCCTCCAGATAATCGTTTTCAAATCGTATCATAAGATTCCTCCTTACAGTCAGGGTATGGACGTTTGCCAAGCATGGAAAGATAGGGTTCGAAGAGGACGCCCTCCCGGATCGGGACCGCAGCCGCTGCGGAGGCGTTGACGCAGATACGGATAAAATCGGCTGCCTTACGGACGGAAGCCTCGAAGGGGACATGATTTAACAGATCGGCGGTCAGGATAGAGGCGAAAAGATCCCCTGTGCCCGGACGGGATTCGCCGTTAGAGCTGCTCTCATAGGAAAAGGTATGGACCGTATGCTCCGTTTTTTCCACGCAGTAATTCAGGATACGCCCCTCATGCAGGATCCCGGTGATCGCCGCCCTGCGGATCCCCATATCCAGAAGGCGGCCGGAGAGCTCCTCCAGAAAGCCCGCCCCGGGCGTTTCGTGAGGGAAGGGCATATCGGTGAGGATACAGGCTTCGGTCAGATTGGGCGTCAGGATTGTGGCGAGAGGGACGAGCTCCTTCATCTGCGCGCACAGCGCCTCGGTGACGATATGATAGGTCTTTCCCATATCGCCGAGCACCGGATCGATCAAGACGGCGTCGCAGCCGTTTTCCCTCTGCTTTTCCAGAAAACGTCTGATCGTATGGAATTGTTCGGTGGAATTTAAGAAACCGCAGTAGATCCCGTCAAAGGAAAGCCGCAGCCTGTCGTAGGTATCCAGATAAGCCGGAAGAAAGTCGCAAAGATCCCGATAGGAATAGGCGGGGAACATCATGTGATTGGAAAAAACGGAGGTGGGGACGGGACAGGTCTGTATCCCCATTACGTTCATGACAGGCAGGACGACTGCGAGAGAGCAGCGCCCAAAGCCTGTCAGGTCATTGATCGCGGCCGCCCTTTTGGGCAGCGCCGCGTCCCTATGAAGAGAAAGCTCCACAAAAATCATCCTTCCATGGTTTGGTCTTTCCCTATTGTAATAAATAATCCCGATTTTTTCAAGGCGGGCAGCAGCGCCATATAGACGGCCGTCGAGGCGATCAGGGAAATGACCGCGTTGATCGAGGAGGAAGCGATCGAATAGGTGAGCACCAGCTCCGCGGCGGGCTTCCCGAGGAT
>CANQTG010000016.1 GCA_947626715.1 uncultured Lachnospiraceae bacterium
AAAAGTAGCCGAAGAGCGGGTCGAATATGACGTTAAAGAGCAGTCCCGCCGCGCCGGAGAGAACGGCTGTACGCAGGATATATCGGCGGTCGTTGGAATGGCTGATGTGTCCGAGACGGTGCGCCGCCAGTCCGGTGATCAGGCCGATGCCGAGCTTGAGAAGGAAGGTCTTTGGCGCATAGGCTACATAGACGGGGTCGATCAGATCTCCGATCGTCATGCCGATCGCGCCGCCGAGCCCGCCGTAAAAGCCGCCCAGCAGCAGGGCACCCAGAACGCATACCGCGTTGCCTAAATGAATGGAAGTCGCGTCGCCTCCGGGCAGAGTGATCTTGATCTGCAGAAAGGTAAATACGACATAGGATAGGGCTGCGATCAGCCCTGTGGACGCGATCCGAAAAGCTTTTGTGTTTTTCATAATAAGGACTCCTTTTCTTATTTTTTGGTTAAGGGGCAGGAGCTTTTAAGCCGCCGTCTAAGAGGGAGAGGACGGTTTATAAGTCTGCCCCCGTTTCTTTTGAGATATTATAGATACAAGAGTGGCATTGTTTAAATAGCCAATTATGAAAAAAATAACCATACCAGTTATATGAAAATTTCATTAAATTTAAAAGGGGATAATTGACAGAAAATTACAGGGACCATAAAATTAAAGTTTAGTAATGGAGGGTTTTGGTATGGAAGTGAAGCGGTATCTGAAATATGTCCGGCCCTACTGGAAATATTTTCTGTTGGGGCCAGTCCTGATGATCGTCGAAGTGGCGGGAGACGTGCTGCTTCCCTCGCTCATGGCGAAGATCATCAATGTCGGGGCGGTGGAGCACGATATCCCCTATATTCTCCGCATGGGCCTTATCATGCTGCTGCTTACGCTGTGCATGATAGCGGGAGGGGTCGGCAGCGCATGGTTTTCCGTTAAGGCTTCGATCAGCTTCGCGGCCGATCTGCGCAGCGATATCTTCCGCAAGGTCCAGCAGTTCTCCTTTAAAAATATCGATACGTTCAGTACGGGATCGCTGGTCACGCGTCTGACCAACGATATCACGCAGGTGCAGAACGTGATCATGGCGGGGCTGCGCCTGCTGGTGCGTACCGTCGGAATGTTGACCGGTGCGGTCATTATGGCATTTATCATGAACCGCGAGCTGGCGACCATCGTATTGATCGTGATCCCGCTGCTGGCTCTGGCGATCGGTACGATCATCAAAACGGCCTTTCCCAGATTTGAGGCCATGCAGCGAAAGATCGACGCGCTCAACTCTAGGATACAGGAGACGCTGACCAATGTGCGTATCATCAAGTCCTTTGTGCGTTCGGACTATGAGGAAGAGAAGTTCGCCGCCTCCAACGAGGATCTCAAGGAATCGGGCCTGCGGGCCTTTAAGGTCGTGATCCTGAACATGCCGGTCATGACGCTGGCGATGAATGTCACGACGCTGTCGGTGGTATGGGTAGGCGGGCGGCAGATATTGGCCGGCAGTATGCCGGTGGGAGATCTGACGGCGTTTACGACCCATATCGTGCAGGTGCTGATGTCGCTGATGATGCTGGCGATGGTGCTCTTACAGAGCAGCCGCGCGGTCGCGAGCCTGAAGCGTATCACCGAGGTGCTGGATACGCGTATCGACCTAACGGACGAGACGGCCGGAAGGAAAGACGCGGTGATCGCAAGGGGAGAGATCGAATTTCGCAATGTCAGCTTTTCTTATTATAAGGGGAGCCGGGAAAAGGTGCTTTCCGACATCTCGTTCCGTATCGGGGCGGGCGAGACCGTAGGCGTAGTCGGAGCGACCGGCTGCGGGAAGAGCAGCATGGTGCAGCTGATCCCCCGCCTGTACGACGTAGACGAGGGCAGCGTCCTTATAGACGGGATCGACGTGCGGGAATATTCCCTGCGCCATCTAAGGGACAGCGTCGGCATGGTGCTGCAAAAGAATGTCCTGTTTTCCGGCTCGATCGCGGAAAACCTGCGCTGGGGCGATGCGGACGCGGATATGGAGACGCTTGCGAAGGCTGCGCAGGCCGCGCAGGCGGCGGGCTTTATCCGTTCTTTCCCGGAAGGGTATGAGACGGAGCTGAGTCAGGGCGGCGTTAATGTTTCCGGCGGGCAGAAGCAGCGGCTGTGTATCGCGAGAGCGCTTTTAAAGCGTCCCAAGATCCTGATACTGGACGACAGTACCAGCGCCGTGGATACCGCGACGGAGGCCGAGATCAGGAAGAGCTTTTCCACGGCCCTGAAGGATACGACCAAGATCATCATCGCGCAGCGGATCAGCTCGGTCGTCGAGGCGGATCAGATCATCGTAATGGACGAGGGCAGGATCGTTGGGATCGGCACGCATGAAGAAATGCTCGTCGGGTGTCCCGCCTACCGGGAGATCTATGAATCCCAGATGGATAAGGAGGTGACCGCGTAATGCCGGGACCGGGAAGATACAGGGGGCTTCGCGCATTCGGCAAGCCTAAGGATACCAAAAAGACCGTAAGGCGGCTGGCCTCTTATCTGAAGGCGGATACGGGGAAGCTGGCAATCGTATTTGTGTGCGTGATCGTCAGCGCGGTCTCGGCGCTGGCCGGCTCGTACATGCTGCGTCCCGTTATCAACGGGATCGCGGACGGCAGAGGCAGTATCGCCTTTCTGACGCGTTCGGTCGCCGTGATGGGGCTGATCTATCTGTCGGGGATCGCCGCGCAGTACCTGCAGGCGCGTATCATGGTCTCCGTCGGACAGCGGGTGCTCCAGACGCTGCGCGACGAGCTGTTCCTAAAAACGCAGCGCCTGTCGGTGCGCTATTTTGACAGTCATTATAACGGCGATATCATGAGCCGCTTTACCAACGACGTCGATACGCTGGGAGAAATGCTCAACTCCACGCTGGTGCAGATCATATCCGGCGCGATCAGTATCGTAGGAACCTTTTCCCTGATGTTATATACCAATTTCTGGCTGGCTATGGTCACGTTTGTCATGCTGCCGCTCATGTTAAAGGCCGCGCGGGGCGTCGCCAAGAAGAGCCGGAGCTATTACCGGGAACAGCAAAGGGCTCTGGGAGAGCTAAACGGCTATATTGAAGAGATCGTGACCGGGCAGAAGGTCGTCAAGGTATTCTGCCATGAGGATATCGCGATGGAGGAGTTTGAGCGCCATAACGGGGAGCTAAAGAGCAAGCAGCTTGGCGCGCAGTTCTTCGGAAATATCATGGGGCCCGTGATGGGGAACCTGAGCCAGATCAATTATACGTTGACCGCTGTGGTCGGCGGTATTTTGTGCATTCTTCGGGGCTTTGACATCGGCGGCCTGACCGTATTCGTCAATTATTCCAGACAGTTCAGCCGTCCGATCAACGAGCTGTCCATGCAGATGAACATCATCTTTTCCGCCCTCGCAGGCGCGGAGCGGGTCTTTGCGGTAATGGACGAAGAGGAGGAGGCGGACGATGCGCCGCTTGCCCTGTCCGTCAGGGAGCAGGACGGAAGGAACGTCTGGGAAGTGCCGGAGGGAAATGTTAAATATGCATTTAAGAAAGAAAATCCCGATTTCCATGCGGAGATCGTCCTTCAGGATGTGAGCTTTGGATATGTCCCGGGAAAGACGATCCTAAAGCATATCACGCTGTACGCAAAGCCCGGACAGAAGATCGCCTTTGTGGGCTCGACCGGCGCGGGCAAGACGACGGTCACGAACCTGATTAACCGGTTTTACGATATCGACAGCGGCTCGATCACGATAGACGGCGTGGATATCATGGATATCAAGCGGGACGCCCTGCGCAGGAATGTGGCGATGGTCCTTCAGGATACCCATCTGTTCGCGGGGACCGTAATGGATAACATACGATATGGAAGGCTGGACGCGAGCGACGAGGAAGTGATCCACGCGGCGAAGATGGCGAGCGCGCATTCCTTTATCATGCGTCTGGAGCACGGTTACGATACCGTTTTGGAAGAGGACGGGGCCAATCTGAGTCAGGGGCAGAGACAGCTTTTGAATATCGCGCGCGCGGCGATCTCAAAGGCGCCGATCCTGATACTGGACGAGGCGACCAGCTCTGTGGATACGAGGACGGAAAAACAGATCGAGCGGGGCATGGACCGTCTGATGGCGGAAAGGACGACGCTGGTTATCGCGCACCGCCTTTCGACCGTGCGCAACGCGAACGCGATCATGGTGTTGGAAAACGGCGAGATCATCGAACGCGGCGACCACGAGGCCCTGCTGGCGCAAAAGGGGCGCTATTACGAGCTGTATACGGGGCTGAGCGAGTTAGAGTAGCTCCCGTTTGAGAACGCGGCGCGCCGGACGGGCAGGAGATATCCGCCGCTGCTTGACAAATCCTTTGCGATTGTCTATGATAGATAAGGATTTGAGATTTTAAACGAGGTATTGGTATTGCGAAAAATCGGGGCCGCTGCAGACCTTCATTTGTATGGATGCAGGTTTTGCAGCGGGCTCATTTTATTTTATGAAGGAGGCTTTTCCATGAGCAGGGAACTTGCGAAAACCTATGATCCCAAAGGCATAGAGGACAGACTGTACCAGAAATGGCTGGATAAGAAATATTTCCGGGCGGTGGTGGATAAGACGAAGAAACCGTTTACGATCGTGATCCCGCCCCCAAATATCACCGGGCAGCTCCATATGGGACACGCGCTGGACAATACCATGCAGGATATCCTGATCCGTTTTAAGCGGATGCAGGGCTATAACGCGCTCTGGCAGCCGGGGACGGACCACGCCAGTATCGCGACAGAGGTCCGTATCATCGAAAAGCTGAAGGAAGAGGGGATCGATAAGCAGGAGCTGGGCAGAGAGGGCTTCTTAAAAAGGGCGTGGGACTGGAAGCGCGAATACGGCGGCAGGATCATCGAACAGCTTAAAAAGCTCGGCTCCTCCTGCGACTGGGACAGGGAGCGCTTCACGATGGACGAGGGCTGCAACCGCGCCGTGACGGAAGTGTTCTGCAAAATGCATGAAAAAGGCTGGATCTATAAGGGGAGCCGTATCATCAACTGGTGTCCGGTCTGCAATACTTCGATCTCCGACGCCGAGGTGGAATATAAGGAGCAGGCGGGGCATTTCTGGCATATCAAATATCCGCTGCTCGAAGCGGACGGCAGCGTGAGTAAAACGGAATTTCTGGAATTTGCGACGACGCGCCCGGAGACGATGCTCGGCGATACGGCCGTCGCGGTCAATCCAGAGGACGAAAGATACCGCGGTCTCGTCGGCAGAAAGGTCATGCTCCCCATCGTCAACAGAGTGATCCCGATCATAGAGGATTCCTATGTGGATATGGAATTTGGGACCGGCGTGGTCAAGATCACCCCGGCGCACGATCCGAACGACTTCGAGGTGGGCAGACGGCACGGCTTACAGGAGATCAATATCTTAAACGACGACGCGACTATCAATGAGAACGGCGGAAAATATGCGGGTCTGGACCGTTATGAGGCAAGGCGGCGGATCGTAGAGGAGCTGCAGGATATGGGCCTTTTGGTGCGCATTGAGGACCATGTCCACAATGTAGGCACGCACGACCGGTGCGGGACGACGATCGAGCCCATGATCAAGCAGCAGTGGTTCGTCAAAATGCAGGAGCTGATCAAGCCTGCGGTAGAGGCTGTCAAAAACGGCGAGATCAGGCTGGTGCCGGAGCGCATGGAAAAGACGTATTTCAACTGGACGGATAATATCCGCGACTGGTGCATTTCCCGCCAGCTCTGGTGGGGACACAGGATCCCGGCGTATTACTGCAGCGACTGCGGCAGGATCATAGTCGCCAAGCAAAAGCCCGACGTATGTCCTGACTGCGGCTGCGGGAGCTTTACGCAGGATCCCGATACGCTGGATACTTGGTTCTCCTCGGCGCTGTGGCCCTTCTCGACGCTGGGCTGGCCGGAGCAGACGGAGGATCTGCAGTATTTTTATCCGACAGACGTGCTGGTGACGGGATATGATATCATCTTTTTCTGGGTCATCCGCATGATCTTTTCGGGATATGAACAGATGGGGGAGAGGCCGTTCCGAACGGTGCTGTTCCACGGCCTTGTACGGGATTCGCAGGGGCGCAAGATGTCCAAATCCCTCGGGAACGGGATCGACCCGCTTGAGATCATCAGCCAGTATGGAGCCGACGCCCTGCGCCTGACGCTGATCACCGGGAACGCTCCGGGCAACGATATGCGCTTTTATTATGAACGGGTCGAGGCGAGCCGCAATTTTGCCAACAAAGTATGGAACGCGGCGCGCTTTATCATAATGAATATGGGGGAAGAAAAGCTCCCCGCCGCGCAGCCCGAGGGACTAGAGCCCGTGGATAAATGGATCCTTTCTAAATTCAATTCGCTCGTAAGGGAAGCGACCGAAAATATGGAGCATTACGAGCTGGGGATCGCGGTGCAGAAGGTATATGACTTTATCTGGGACGAATTTTGCGACTGGTATATCGAGATGGTAAAGCCGCGCCTTTATGCGGGCGGCAATGTTAAGAGCCGTCTCGCTGCGCTGTGGACGCTGAAAAACGTGCTGATCGGCGCGCTCAAGCTGCTGCACCCCTATATGCCGTTTATCACGGAGGAGATCTTCTGCAATCTCCAGGACGAGGAGGAGTCCATTATGATCTCTTCTTGGCCCGTATACCGGGAGGAGCTGCGTTTCGCAAAAGAGGAAAAGGAGATCGAGACGATCAAGGAGGCCGTGCGCGGCATCCGCAATGCGCGCACAGAGATGAACGTGCCCCCGTCCAGAAAAACAAAGGTGTTTGTGGTAAGCCCCAGTCAGGAGATCCGCGGGATCTTTACGGAGGGACAGCTTTTCTTCGCTTCGCTGGCGTATGCCTCTGAGGTGGCGGTGCAAAAGGATCGGACGGATATCCCGGACGACGCGGTGTCCGTTGCGTTAGCGGACGCGAGCGTCTATATCCCATTTTCCGATCTGGTCGATATCAAGCAGGAGATCGAGCGTTTGGAAAAGGAGAAAAAGCGCCTTCAGGGAGAGCTCGCGCGTTCTCACGGAATGCTTTCTAATGAGAAATTTATCTCGAAAGCGCCCGCGGCCAAGATAGAAGAGGAAAAGGAAAAATTAAAAAAATACACCCTTACGATGGAACAGGTGGAAAACCGCTTGCAACAATTAAAAAAATAAGCGATACTATATACAGGAAGCAATGAGCCGTGCGAAAGCTCTCAAATGGAGAGATGCGGCGAGTTTACTCGCAGGCAGCTATCCATTTGAGAGCTTTGATAGGGCGAAGCCCGATAGTGAGGAAATGCGGAGCATTTACGAGCGACGCACGGCGGGTTGTGCGCGAGCGAGCGGCGAGTTTACTCGCAGGCAGCGATCCACGTGAGAGCTTAGATAGGGCGAAGCCCGATAGCGAGGAAATGCGGAGCATTTGCGAGCGACGCACGGCGGAGTGTGCGCGAGCGAGCGGCGAGTTTACTCGCAGGCAGCTATCCACGTGAGAGCTTTGATAGGGCGAAGCCCGATAGCGAGGAAATGCGGAGCATTTGCGAGCGACGCACGGCGGATTGTGAGCGAACGAGCGACGTGTTTACACGTAAGCAGCTTTACCTTTGGAAGCTTAGATAGGGCGAAGCCCGATAGCGAGGAAATGCGGAGCATTTGCGAGCGACGTACGGCGGATTGTGCGCGAGCGGGGAGCAGAGCAGGCGGCGCGGGGAAAAGGTATAACTCCATGGATGAAGAGATCTTAATACTAACGCAGGAGCAGTTAGGAGAACTAAAAAAGAGATTCTTACATGGAAGCAGGCTTCAGGAAAAATCGTACGTCCGGTTATCCGATGACCGGATGGAGGCGTGGATGTATCTGGCGGAGCCCTCCGGAGAGGAGGACGGCTATAAGATCGACACGCTCATGGAGATGCTTCAGAATGAAGGTGTGACGACAGGTTACCTGATGCCGCGCCTTACCGCTATGTGCAAAAAGGGAGTGTACCAGCGCGAGATACTCGTGGCGAAGGGAAAGCCGGTTCAGGAGGGCGAGGACGGCTATTACGAATACTTTTTCTCGCCCGACAATATCAAAACGGGCCCCGCGATCCGCGAGGACGGCTCGGTGGACTATAGCAGCATGAATATGCTGCAGAGCGTGAGGGCGGGCGACGTGCTCGCGGAATATCACCCGGCGGTAGCGGGCGAGGACGGCTATACGGTGAGCGGCGAGGTATTAAAGAGCAGGCCGATCAAGGAGCTGCAGCCGCTGCGCGGCATGAGCGTGGAGCGCAGGGAGAATACCTATTACGCCAAGAGCGCGGGCAAGATAGAGATGAAGAACGGCAACATCGATATCCGTATGCTGCACGAGATACCGGGCGACGTGGATCTCGCGACAAACGCAAGGATCGAATTTTTCGGGGATATCGAGATCGGCGGCAATGTCAGCGCGGGCGTCGTGATCCGCGCCGGGCGCAACCTTATGATCGAAGGCACGGTAGAGAGCGCGGAGATCTTTGCGGGCGGCGATATCGTGTTAAAGCGCGGCGTACAGGGCAATATGAAAGGCAGGGTGCGCGCGCGCGGCAATATCTATGCGAATTTTATCGAACAGTGCAATGTCAACGCGGAGCTGAACATCGAGGCCAATTATATCTTAAACGCGAATGTGAAAGCGGGGAACCGGATCATCGTGCGGGGCAAGCGCGGCAGTATCGTGGGCGGGAAGGTCTCGGCGCTGGGCGGCGTGGAGGCTTTCAATCTGGGAAACAGCTCGGAGGTGCGCACGATCATTCATGCCGGTTATGAGCGGGAGATCTATGACCGCTATACCAAATGGGTCGAAAAGGAAAAAGAGATCAAGGAAAAGCTGGAAGATATTCTGGAAAAGATGGAAGCGCTGATCAAGAGCAGGCAGTTTCAGGGAGAGAGCGCGGAAGGCAGCCTGCTGATGCTGAACAGTAAAAAGGATGAGTACTTCAAGCGCTTGGACGAGATCGGGGAAGAGATCGGGCACTGCCTAAAGCATATCGAAAAAGGCAGGGGAGCCAGAATCAATGTGGAAGGAAAGAGCTTTAAGTCGGTGATCTTAAGCATTGGGAATTATAGCAGGCAGATCACGGGCGAGGAGCAGTACGCCACCTACCGGATCCTGCGCGGGGAGATCGTATTGGAGCCCTACCGCGAAATGCAGGAGGAAGAGGAGGCGGCGGAATAAAGGATATGGAGTATCAGGAAGCGGAAGCGTATCTGTTGGAGATACCGAGGTTTGCCGGGAAGAACGAGCCGGAGGCGACCAGAGCGTTTCTGGAGCATTTGGGCGAGCCGTGCAGGGACAAGGTACTGATTCATATCGCGGGCACAAACGGAAAGGGTTCTGTTTGTGCTTATTTATCGTCCGTTCTGCAGTGCGCGGGATATCGGGTCGGCATGTTCACCTCTCCGCATCTTGTGACGATGCGGGAACGCTTCCGGGTAAACGGGGAAATGGCCGGGGAAGCGGAATTTGTAAGATGTTTCCAGAAAGTAAGGGCGGAGCTGCCCTTTTTCCTGCCAGACGGGCGCAGATACCAGCCTACATTTTTTGAAATGCTGTTTTTCATGGCAATGCTGTATTTTGAGGAGCAGGATACCGAGGTCGTACTGCTGGAAACGGGGCTTGGGGGCCGACTGGATGCGACAAATTCCGTCAGCAGGAAGGATCTGTGTATCATAACGCAGATCGGTCTGGACCATATGGAATATCTGGGGGATTCCATCGGGAAGATCGCGGGCGAAAAAGCGGGGATTTTAAGAGAAGGGGTGCCGCTCGTCTTTGCGGACCGGCAAAACGAGGCTTCCCAAGTGATCTTAGAGGAGGCGCTGCGCCTGTCCTGTCCGGTGTTTCCCGTGTCGAAAGCTGACGTTCAAAAATCAGAGTTTCACAAAAATTTCATTGCTTTTTCTTATAATACTCGTTATTATGGATATGTCAGATGTTCGCTTGCGACCTGCGCGCGTTATCAGATAGAAAATGCGGCGCTCGCGCTGCGCGCGCTTGACGCTTTGGCGGGACGGCTGCCTGTGACAAAGGAGGCTCTGGTATCGGGAATGCGCAGAGCTAAATGGGAAGGGCGGATGGAAGAGATCCTTCCGGGCGTTTTCTTAGACGGCGCGCATAATGTGGACGGCGTGCGGGCGTTTCTGGATACGGTAGAGCGGGACGGCTGCAGGGGGAGACGCTTTCTTTTGTTTTCCGCGGCGGCGGATAAGCAGTATGCGGAAATGGCGGAATTGTTGTCAGAGGGGAAACGGTTTGATGAGATCGTTCTCATAAGGATAAAAAATAAAAGAGGGGTCGCCCGGCAGGCGCTGGAGGAGAGCTTTCGGCGCGCGGGAGCGAAAGCGCTGACCGTCCTTTCGGATTCGGAGACGGCGCTGGAGGCGCTCTTGCAGAAAAAGGGGCCGGAGGATCGGATCTACATCGCGGGCTCTCTTTATCTGGCGGGCGAGATCAAAGCATATATCGGGCGGGAAGAAACTTGCGTCTTAATAGGCGGCGAGTAACAGACCCGTATCAGCGGCGGGATCCTATCCTGCGTCTGCGATACGCTCCGCGAGGGAGGCGCAGAGATCCGGAGCGGAGGATGTCCGCAAGGGCGGCCCCGAATCCCACGGGGAGACTTGCTCGCGGGTTTTGAATAGGAATATGATGAGGAAACGGCATGATTGATTTTGAAGAAGAATTAAAGAAATTCCATCCCAGCTTAGAAGTCGAGGACGCGGAGGACGCGATCTACGATCAGGATGTGACCGACGCGGCGGACGTTTTGGTGAGAATGCTGAAAGAGACGAAGCAAGAGGAATAGGACGGAGAGGTACTGCATGGAATGTTTTAATTGCGGGTGCCAGTTATCGGAGAAAGATTTCTGTACGGGCTGCGGCGCGGATGTGGCCCTTTATAAAAAGATCATGTATACCTCCAACTTTTTTTATAACGAAGGATTGGAGAAGGCAAATGTACGGGACTTGTCCGGTGCGGTCATCAGTTTGCGGCAGAGCTTAAAATTTAATAAAAACAATGTGGAAGCGCGCAATCTTCTCGGCCTTGTCTATTACGAGATGGGAGAAGTGGTAAAGGGATTGAGCGAATGGGTCATCAGCAAGAACCTGCGTTCCCAGAAGAATATCGCCGACGATTATATCAATATGATACAGGACAACCCGAGCCGTCTGGAAATGATCAATCAGACGATCAAGAAATACAATCTGGCTTTGGGGTACTGCCATCAGGACAGTCTGGATCTGGCGGTGATCCAGCTCAAAAAGGTACTCTCCTTAAATCCCCGCTATGTGCGGGCGCACCAGCTTCTCGCGCTCTTGTATATGCAGTCGGAGGAATGGGAAAAGGCCAGACGGGAATTAGACAAGTGCAGTAAGATCGATACCGGCAATACGACGACCCGCAGATACCGCAAGGAAGTGGACGAAATGCTCGCGCTGGCGGAAAACGCCAAAGCGGGGACGAAGCCCAAGAAAAAGGAAGCCCGCGAAGATGTGATCAAATACCAGAGCGGGAACGAGACGATCATCCAGCCGGTAGGGAACCGGGACGGCAAGAGCGTCTCTACCATATTAAATATCGGGATAGGCATTGCGATCGGGGTCGCGGCCGCGTTTTTCCTGATCGTTCCGTCAAAGGAGAATAAGGAAACGGCGGCGATACAGGATGAGCTGCGCAGCGTGAGCGAACAGCTTGACAAGAAAACGAGCACGATCGAGGAGATGGAGCAGCAGGCCAGAGAGCTTGAGGAAGAGAATACGAAGCTGGAACAGGATCTGCGCAATTATGTCGGGACCGACGGTACGCTGATGGTGACGGACGAGCTGCTGTCGGCGGTCAGGGTGTATATGGCGGAGCCGGAAAATGTGGACGCGATCGCGCAGGCATTGGACGCGATCGACAGAAACGAGGCGCAGGAGGTGGAATCCGAGAATTTCCACGCCCTGTACGATCTGCTTTTGGAGCAGGCGGGGCCCGTGATCGCGGACGCTTATTATGATTCGGGCATGGACGCCTACCAGAAGGCGATGTACGGGGATGCCGCGGCCGATCTTGCGAGAGCGGCGGAGTATGACCCGGAGAATATCGATATTCTCTATAATCTGGGGAACGCGTACCGGGAGAACGGCGACCGTATGGAAGCGATCGAGACGTATGAGCTCGTGGTCAGTAAGTTCGAAGGCACGGAGAGGGCGCGAAGGGCGCAGAAGTATCTGGAAGAGCTGCGGGAAGGATAAGACCGGAAACGGGAAAGAGACGAAAGAGGACATGACGGGAGTTATGCCCTCTTTTTTTGCGCGGGAGCGCGCCGGATAAGCGGCAGAGGATAAGGGGAGATTTTGCGCAGGCTTTCAGGAGGGCGCGGAAAGGAGAAGATATGGAAGGCAGATTTCAAATGCTGGAGAATTATCTGATGATACGGATGCCGGAGGAGATCGACCACCATCAGGCGGCGTCTCTTAGCAAGGACGCGGATCGGTATATTCTAGGGGAGCAGGTGAAGCATATCGTTTTTGATTTTGAAGATACCCGCTTTATGGACAGCTCCGGGGTGGGCGTCGTCGTCGGGCGGTATAAGAAGATCGCCTGTTTCGGCGGGCGCGTCTATGCCGTCCATGCGAACCGGCAGATCATGCGTATCATACAGGTATCGGGATTGAAGAAGATCCTGCATATTATAGATGAGGAGGCTGAAGATGAATAACGAGATCAAACTGATATTTGACGCCATTTCTGAGAACGAAGCGTTTGCGAGAGTGGCGGTCGCCGCGTTTATGACGCCGGTCAATCCTACGCTGGAGGAGATCGCGGACGTAAAGACCGCAGTCTCGGAGGCGGTGACGAACGCCATCGTGCATGGTTACGGGGACGGGCCGGGGAAGGTGACCATGTATTGTGCCCTGCGGGATAAGCGCTTACATATCGAGATCATGGATACGGGCAGGGGAATCGAGGACGTGGAGCAGGCGATGGAACCGCTCTTTACGACAGGGCCGGGGCCGGAGCGTTCGGGAATGGGATTTTCCTTTATGGAGGCGTTTATGGATGAACTGCGGGTAGAATCAAAGCCCGGCAGGGGGACGCGCGTCGTCATGGAAAAAACGATCGCGGAGCTGCCCTGCGCCTGCGGCGAGGATTAGCCTATGGAAGAGACTACAGTACTGCTTACACAGGCGCAGGCCGGAGACAGAGAAGCGAGAGAGGTACTGGTAGAGAAAAACCTAGGATTGGTGCACCATATCGTGAAGCGGTTTCTGGGGCGGGGATATGATGCGGAGGATTTATTTCAGATCGGGAGTATCGGGCTTATGAAGGCGATCGATAAATTTGACTTATCTTATGACGTGAAGTTTTCCACCTACGCGGTGCCGATGATCGCGGGAGAGATCAAGCGCTTTCTGCGGGACGACGGTATGGTCAAGGTGTCGCGTTCGCTCAAAGAAAACGGTATCCGGGTGCGGCGCGCGATAGAGCATATGGCGAAGGAGCTCGGGCGGGAGCCGACGCTGTCGGAGATAGGGAAGACGACGGGACTGAGCGCGGAGGATATCGTCGTCGCGATGGAGGCCAATGCGGAGGTGGAATCGATCTATAAGACGGTCTATCAGAACGACGGGAACGAGATCTATATGGTGGACAGGCTGCCCGACGATCAGGACGAAAATGAAAAGGTGCTGAACCATATGCTGTTGGAGCAGCTTTTGGCGGAGCTGACGGAGGAAGAAAAAAAGCTGATCGGGCTGCGGTATTTTCAGGACAAGACGCAGGTGGAGGTGGCCGGACTGCTCGGTATCAGCCAAGTGCAGGTCAGCCGTCTGGAAAAAAGGATCCTGCTGCGGATGCGCGGATTGGTAAAATAAGGCGGCGGCAGTCTCCTTTTGAGCCGATTGACATCCGTATGCCCGTAGTATATAATACAGTATGGCCTGAGGAGGGGCCCGGCGCTGCTGGGGGAAGTCCTTAGGCTTTTTTGCAGAAGCAAAAACGATCTTACAAAAGAAAGGACGTATCAAGATGGAAAAAAAGCCTTTTGTAACGCTGGAACAGGTGCAGGAGATGGTAAAGAAATATCCCACTCCCTTTCATCTATATGACGAGAAGGGGATCCGGGAAAACGCGAGACGGCTGAAGGCGGCCTTTTCATGGAACCCGGGGTTTCGGGAATATTTTGCGGTCAAGGCGACGCCCAATCCCTACCTGCTGCAGATATTGCGGGAAGAGGGGATCGGCGTGGACTGTTCCTCCTACACGGAGCTGTATCTGGCGGATAAGGTGGGATTTCGCGGCGACGAGATCATGTTCTCGTCCAATGTCACGCCGCGGGAGGATTTTAAGCTGGCCTCCGATCTGGGCTCCATCATCAATTTTGACGATATCACCCATCTGAAATTTTATGAAGGGATCGCGCCGTTCCATGAGACGATGAGCTGCCGTTACAATCCGGGCGGCAATTTTGCCATTCATAACCAGATCATGGATACGCCTAGAGACGCAAAATACGGAATGACAAAGGAACAGCTGATCGATTCGTTCCGGTATCTGAAGGGGAAGGGCGTAAAGCATTTTGGCATCCATGCGTTTCTGGCAAGCAATACGATCACGGAGGAATATTATCCCAAGCTTGCAAGGATCCTGTTTAAGGCGGCGGTCGAGATAAAGCGGGAGCTGGGCATCCACATCGCGTTTATCAATCTCTCCGGCGGCGTGGGCGTTCCCTACAGGCCGGAGGATCATCAAAACGACATCATGGCGATCGGCGAGGGCGTGCGTAAGATATACGAAGAGATCTTAGTGCCGGAGGGAATGGGTGATCTGGCGATCTATACGGAGCTGGGACGCTTTATGCTGGCGCCCTATGGCTGTCTGGTGACGCAGGCTATCCATGAAAAACATATCTATAAGGAATATATCGGGGTAGACGCCTGCGCGGCGAACCTCATGCGTCCCGCGATCTATGGCGCGTACCATCATATCACGGTGCTGGGGAAGGAAAACGAGCCGAGGGATCATGTGTATGATGTGACGGGCGGGCTGTGCGAAAACTGTGATAAATTTGCGATAGACCGTTCCCTGCCTAAGATCGATATAGGCGATTATCTGGTCATTCACGATACGGGCGCTCATGGATTTTCGATGGGCTATAATTATAACGGGAAATTAAGGAGCGCGGAGATCCTGCTGAAAGAGGACGGGAGCGCGCATTTGATCCGCAGGGCGGAGACGGTGGAGGACTATTTCGCGACGCTGGATCTGGAGCATGGATTTAAGCTCTAGGGCCGGATAGAGGACTGCGCCCGCAGCGTTACGACCGTGTAAAAAACGGGCGCTTTCCTCTCTGCGTAGATCTTCAGACTTCCCCGATAGGCGGCCGCGACCTCCCGTATGCAGGCAAGTCCCGCGCCGCGTCCCGGCGCAGGGCGGCGAAAGGGCGGGACGCCGCCTTTTTTCCTTTGGCGGGAAGATACGGGACAGGAATTTTGCAGGATCAGGGAGACTTGGGAGCGGCAGGGATGCCGCGCGGCGGCGAGTCTGATAAAAGGGTCTTTTCCGCCTTCCTTCGCGTATTCGGAGGCGGAACGGGCCGCGTTATCGAGGAGATTTAAGAAAAGGACGGTCAAGTCGGCATCCGTCATAAAGCTAAAAAGGCCGGTTTCAAGATGGACAGAAAAGGAGATATTATGCGCTTGGCAATAAGATTCATAGCGGCTGAGAATAGGCTGTAAGACGTTTTCCATATGCGTTCTGCCTGCGGCGTTTGCTTTTGCACAGGTCATCTGTCTGATCGAAGCGGCGCCTTCTTTGTTTTGGCGAGGGGTATGAGATAGGAGCGTTACGGCGCAGGAAGGCGGCCTGCGGTTTTGGGGGCTTTGGGGCGGCGCCTGCATTATGTACGGGAATCCCCTTTGAACTTTTAGGCGGTTACAGGTTTTTTACAAAATTGTTTTGGTTCCAAATGATACTGTTGCGTTCGACTAAGATCTCAATAAATTTTCTTACCAGATCGATATCGTCCTGACTGCACAGGCGGAGACTTTCCAGAATATCGAGCGGGATCTCGTTCGCGTGCATGTTCCCAAGCAGAAGATAATCCGGCGTGACCTTTAGGATATCGCAGATACGAAGCAGGATCTCAAGACTCGGCCTTTCCCTTCCGTTTTCGATGGAAGAAATATGGTTATTTGAGATATCGAGCATTTCGGCCAGCTCGCTCTGTTTTAAGGAGAGCTCTTTTCTTCGTTGTCTGATCCGGCTTCCCATCATATGATACTGAACTTCCAAGTTGATCTCATCCCTTTCTTTGACATCATAGCAGGAGATTTTACAAAACCAAAGAATGCATGGCAGAAATAATCTGTGTCGCATTATGTCGATTGCGATTTTCTATCTGTGACACAAGTTTATTCTGTATGACATTTGATTTTTGCCAGAATGCGGCCTTTCTGCCCCATGAAAGCGCTAAAATCGACTTTCAAAGGACAGCTTATCGCAAAATATGGTTTTCTTTGTAGTAAAAATGCGGAAAAGATGATAAGATTTTAAAATGGGGATATCGAAAAGCAGGATCGCAGGCAGAGGCGGAAGAGGAAGCGTATGAATATCTATCTGGTCAGACACGGAGAAACAGATTGGAACAAGACGGGCAGGATGCAGGGAGGCGCGGATATCCCGTTAAATGCGCGCGGTATCGCGCTCGCAGAGGAGACGCGCGAGGGAATGCGCGGTATCCCGATCGAGATCATTTATTCCAGTCCCTTACAGCGGGCCTATAAAACGGCCCGGATCATAAGAGGGGAGAGAAAGATCCCGATCGTCGCGGACGAGCGGCTGCGGGAGATGGGCTTTGGCAGATATGAGGGCTCCTCCATCGAATGGGCCAGAGCGCACGAAGAAGATCCGCTGTATGACTTTATCAGGAGGCCGGAGCGTTACCGCGCGCGGGACGGGGAAGATTTTGAAGATGTGATCGCCCGCGCGGGGAGCTTTTTAAGGGAGGTCTTACTGCCCGCGCAGGATCGGTACGAGAACGTTATGATAAGCTCGCACGGGGCGTGGATACGCTGCTTTCTGCGCTGTATTGAGCAGCGCCCGATCGCGGCGTTCTGGGGCGGGATCCCGCAGAAAAACTGCGCGGTGACATTGGCGCTGCTTAAGGGAGGCCGCCTGCGGATCGTAGACGAGGGCAGGCTGTATTATGAGGAAAAGAAGGACGAGGAAGGGGCTTGTCTGCGGCTCTAAGAAAATGGACATTTTCCGATAAGTTTGATATAATGATCGTAGCTTGTTTGGAGCCGGAGGAGGCGCATCTGATTTGGAAGGATATGAAGGGTGGCGCGAAGATACGGGCGCTTTGATCGAGGATACGCTGCTGCGTGATTTTTCAAAGCTGGCCAGAGTGAATCTGCTGACGGGAGAATACGCTTTTTGGAACGAAGGGAAAGAACCGGAGGAGGAACCGGGCTTTTCGAGCATTTATGATTATATGAGGGCGCAGGCCGAAAGCGGCGAGATATCTGCGGAGTATGCCGAGGACTATCTGCGCTATGCCGACGCCGCTTTTGTGCGGGAAAAGGCGTTTGCCGGGAAGCGGCGGCTTACCTGCAGCTATAAGAGCAGGCGGAAAGAGGGCCTTCGGTGGATGACCTTTACGATCGTGATACCGAAGGGCTGCGGGCCGGATGAGCCGTGGGCGGTATTTTGCTGGAGATGGGCCGAAGCCGGGATCGGGCTGATGGCGGACGCGCTTTCCATGCTTTCCGGGGTTTATTATAAGATCTTAAAGGTCAATATCAGCGCCGATACGTTTGAGATCGTCAGGATCGGGAAATGGGAGCAAAAGCAGTTCTTATGCCGCTACGATACGATCTCCGGCTGGCTGCGCGGCTTCGCGCAGGCAGGGGGCGTATACGAGGACGATAAGGAGGAATATCTGAAATTTACGGATCTGGAGCGGCTGCGGGCGCAGTTTAAAAAGAGCAGGGAAAGAATAAATTACTGTTACCGCAGAAAAAAGGAGAACGGCTACCGCTGGGTGCAGATGGAGCTGATGCCGGACGACGAGTATACGGATGAACATCAGACGCTGCTCTTATGCGTCAGGGACGTGCATGAGGAATATCTGCGGGAGCAGCAAAGGCACAGGGAGCTGTTGGACAGCTACCAGCGGGACGCGCTGACGCTGCTGTATAACCGGCATAAGTATCAGGAAGATCTGGAGGAGCTGAAAAAGGAAAATACGACGCTTCTGGTATGCCTGTATGTGGACGTGAACGGGCTCCATGAACTGAATAACCATCTGGGGCATAAAAAGGGGGACGATATGCTCTGCAGCGTGGCGGATTCGCTGCGCAGGCATTTCCCGGAGGAGCGGGTGTACCGCATTGGCGGCGATGAGTTTGTCATGCTGAGCCGGACGCTTTCCAAAGAAGGCGTGGAGCGGGTGCTGGCCGAGGTGCGCGGGGAGCTGCAAAAGGACGATTACGAGGTCGCCGCAGGCATCGCCGGCGGCGGGGAAGAGAACGTGTGCCAGATCGTGGGAGCCGCGGAGCTCGCCATGCGCAGGGATAAGGAGCTGTATTACAGAAAGCGCAGGGACCGGCGCAGAAAGCGCGGCATGAATGAAGAGCTGGAGAAAACGCTGGTTCAGAAACGGGATGCGGAATATTTCTTAAAGGCGATCGCGACAAAGTTCGTCGGCGTTTACGTGGTGGATCTCAGCTGCGATACGATGCGCTATATCCATATCCCGGATTATTTCCTGAAGATGGTGGAAAAAACGGAATTTTGCTACAGCGCCGCGCTGCGCATGTATATGGAAAAATATGTAAAGCCGGAGTATCACGACCGCTTTGAAAAGGTGCTGGATTACCGGTATCTGCTTAAAATGCTGGAAGAGGACGGCGGCGTGCAGCTCCCCTATCAAAAGGCGGGCGGCATGTGGATGGAGCTGCGCATCCTTCCGTTAGATGAACAGTCGGAGGAAAAATGCGGGACGATATGGATCTTTACCGATGAAATGCAGCGGGAATGGTAGGGAGGAGGCGTTCGGTAAAGAGATCGGATAAGGGATCAGACAGGGGAGGCATAAGGGTAAGATGAGAGGGAAGGCAATGATCGCCGCCGCGGCGGCTATGGCGCTTATGACGCCGTTTACCGCGTATGCGGCGGACAATACGATCTGGAGTTTGGACAGGGCTGCGGCGGCGGCGAACGTGACGCCGCAGATGTGCACCGCCGGATTTTGGCAGGAAAAGGATAGCTGCCCCGACGGGCTCATTATGACGGTGGAGGAGATCGCGGCGTTAAACCGCGCGATCCTCGATACGCCGGAGACGCATATGAACGATCTGGAGACGTTTGTCGGGACCTATAACGGGACGGAGCTGGCGGCGCGCAGCGCGGCGTTTGAATCCCCGAAGGGGCTTTATCTATACGGCCTTCCCGTCCCCGAGAGCTATTATGAAGCGCTACGTCAGAACATACGCAGCGCGCCGGTAACGGAGGAAATGCCGTATCGGTACGGCTTTGCCGTAAACAGGACGGTCATAAAGGCGTATCCGTGCATAGATTTCCTCTCCGACGATCCGCTCGATCCCGAATGGGACGAGGGCGTATCGAGCGCGGCCGCGGTAAACGAGCCGCTCGTGATCCTGTTTACGACCGCGGACGGCAGCTTTACGCTCGTAAAGAGCCAGAGCTGCGAGGGCTGGGTGCCGACGGCGGATATCGCGGTATGCGCGAGCAGGGAAGAATGGGAGGCTTGTAAAAATCCCGCGGATTTTCTGGTCGTGACAGGGGAAAAGGTATATCTTGAGCCGAGCGTAGATCAGGATCTGAACGAAAAAATGCTCACGATGGGGACGATCCTGCCGCTCGACGAGGAACAGACGGGTACGGTATCCTTCCGGCTCCCGTGGAACAATTACGTGGTCAAAATGCCCGCGAGAAACCCGGACGGCAGCTTTTACCAAAAGGATGCGCTGCTTCCCGTAAGCCGCGACGTGAATGTCGGTTTTCTGCCGTATACGGCGGACAATGTCGTATCGCAGGCGTTTAAGTCCTTAGGCAACCGCTACGGCTGGGGCGGTATGCTGAACGCGCAGGACTGCTCCTCCTATGTGAGGGAGATATACCGGTGCTTCGGGCTGGATCTTCCGCGGAATACGACGCGGCAGGCGGCGATACCGGCAGGGAGGGCGGATCTTTCGGCGATGACGGCAGAGGAAAAAAAGGCCGTTCTGGATACGCTTCCCGCAGGGACGATCCTGATATTCCCGGGACATGAAATGCTCTATCTGGGAGAAGAAAACGGGCTGTACTATACGATCAACGACGTCAGCTCTCTGGTCGCGCCGGGTCAGCCGGAAAACGGGATCATAAAGCCGAGGAGCGTCGTGGTGAACGATCTTTCCACGCTGCGGGGGAACGGTACGACTTGGCTTGACAATCTGACCTGCGCGGTGACGATTGGGTGATGGATGACAGGAAGGGACGCGCCCTTTGGAAGAAATAGGGGCGGTATGACGAGGGTAAGAATAAAAAGGAGGAGTTTATCATGACGATTCAGCAGACGGGTGAAAACGGGAAGATAAGGCTGGCGTTAGAGGGAAGGCTGGATACGGTAACGGCCCCCGAGCTGGAAGAAAGGCTTGACAGCGTTTTGGGTCAGGCGCAGGAGCTCTGCTTTGATTTTGGGAAGCTGGAATATATTTCCTCTGCGGGGCTGCGCCTGCTTTTAAAGGCGCAGAAGGCCATGAACGCAAAGGGCGGTATGAAGCTTGTCGGCGTGAACGAGACGATCATGGAGGTATTTGAGATCACGGGATTTGTCGATATCCTCACGATCGAGTAACGGCGGGCGCGGGCGCGCCCGTTGACAGGGGAATCAAACGGAAAGAAGGAAAAACGATGAAAACGGATATTTGTGCCATTTCAAGCGATCGGTCGACGCTGGAAGCGATCTTTCGGGAGGTCGAGAAGTCGGCCGCTTACAATGCGCTGCCGAAAAAGCAGTCGCTGCAGCTGCGGCTGCTCGCGGAGGAGCTGGTCGGTATGCTTCCCGAGCTCTTAGAGGTCGGCGGCGGCCGGTTCTGGATCGAGAATCAGGGGAATGACTTCGAGCTCCATGCGTCGATCTTGGCGGAAGGGCTCTCAGTCTTTGACAAAAACAGGATCCTCGCGGTCTCCACCTCGGGCAGGAACGCGGCGGCAAAGGGGATCGTAAATAAGATCAAGCTCGTCGCGGCGGGAATGCTGGACGGCTATCTTGAGATCTCCAAAACGACGGGGAACGATTATTATGGTTTTTATACTATGGGCACGGACGTAAGCTATATCAATTACGGCGAATGGTCGAACGCGTGGTCGCTTCGCAGCTACCGGGAGAGCGCGGGCGGCAACAAGGACGCCGAGGAATGGGATGAGCTGGAGAAATCCATCATCGCCAATCTCGCCGACGATGTGATCGTGGGTGTGCTCGGGCAAAAGGTGGATATTATCGTGAAGAAGAGATTTTAACTGGATATCCGCCCGGAAACGTGGTAAGATAAGGAAAACTCATGCGGCGGTAAGAGTTAAGCGGCCGCAGGAACAAGTGAACAGAATATGCAGTGCCGGATATGGGGGCTGCCATATCGGGAGAATAGGGAATCACGTAGGAATCGTGAACGGTACCGCCGCTGTATACATGGATAGATTATCCGTGACGAAAGTCGGTCATTGGGGAAACCTGAGAAGGCTGGATAATTTAGCAAAAACGAATGTTTTTAGATGTGTGAGTCAGCAGACCTGCTGCATACAAGCGCCCTGATGGGGCGGTAAAACGGGGATACTATGGGAAGAGACGGCTGTAGTAATAGCGTTAGCGCTGTTATTATGGCTTTTTCATTGCGAGGGATACATATGGCGATATGGATGGCAGGAATCGATCATAACAGGGCGAGCCTAGATGTGAGAAGCGTTTTCTCGATCTCGGCCAGAGAGATGCGGGAAGCCTATGCCTTTTTTCGGGAACGGCAGGAAATAGAAGGCTGCGTTTTGATTTCCACCTGCAATCGGATGGAAATCTGGCTGAGCGTTGACGAACGGGCGCAGATTTCCCCGATAGAGCTATTGTGCGGATATCTGAAGGTGGACGCGGAAAAATACCGGGGCTATTTTATCGAGCGAAAGTACCGGGAAGCCGTGCGCCATCTGTTCCGCGTGGCGTCGGGGTTAGAATCGAGGATCGTCGGGGAGGATCAGATCGTTACGCAGGTGGGGGACGCGCTTGCCGCCGCCCGCAGCTGCGACGCCGCCGATCATACGCTGGAGGTGCTCTTTAGGCTTGCCGTTACGGCGGGGAAGCAGGTCAAGACGGAAACGGATCTTTCCACGGCGGATCAGTCCGTGATCCATACGGCGCTCCATGTGCTGGAAGAGCAGGGGATTTCTGTCAAAGATAAGAAATGCATGGTCATCGGCAACGGAATGATGGGCAGGCTGTCCGCCCGGACGCTGCAGGAGCTGGGGGCCGACGTTACGGTTACGATCCGTCAGTATCATGGGAAATCCGTCGATGTGCCGCCGGGGTGCCGGCGGATCGACTATGAGGACAGGCTGAAAAAGCTCCCGGAGTGCGATTTTGTCGTAAGCGCCACGAGCAGTATGAATTATACGCTCAAATGGGACGACGTGGCCGCCCTTCCCATCGGGCATCCGATCCGCATGATCGATCTGGCGGTGCCTAGAGATATAGAGCGGAAGATCGGCGAATTAGACTGGGTGACACTTTACGATATCGACTCCTTCCATATCGACTTAAAGTCGGAGAAGGTAAGGGCGAATCTGGAAAAGGCGGAGCTGATCCTAGAGGAAAAAGAAGGTGAATTTTACGAATGGTACGAGGGAAGGGATCTTATCCCCCGTATCCAGAGGCTCAAGGAGGCCGCCGGCTTTGACGTAACGGCGCGGCTGACAGCCGTGATGAAGCAGGTGCCTTTGGAAGAGAGCGGAAAGCAAAAGCTGGGACAGGAGATTGCGGGCGCGTCGTCCCGGATGATGAACCGGCTGCTTTTCGGAATGCGGGCCAAGCTGCCGGACGAGGTATTCAAGGAGAGCCTTGCGGCGATGGAAGAGGTATTGAGCGGCCTATGACCGCAGAGATAAGAAAGGGGATAAGGCGATGGATATGACAGTCAGGCCGAGAAGGCTGCGCGGAAACGAAGTTCTGCGAAAGATGGTGAGAGAGACAAGGATAGACAGCTCCTCTCTGATCTACCCGATGTTTGTAATGGACGGAAAGAATCGGAAAGAGGAGATATCCTCCCTTTCCGGGCAGTTTCGCTATACCGTGGACAGGGTGGAGGAAGAGCTGGAGGCTCTGACAGCCTCCGGCGTGGGCAGCGTGCTGCTGTTTGGGATCCCAGAGAAAAAGGACGAGGAAGGGAGTGGGGCCTATGCGGAGGATGGGATCGTCCAGCGCGCCCTCCGTTTTATCAAGGAACGTTATCCGCAGCTCTATCTGATTACGGACGTATGTATGTGCGAGTATACCTCCCACGGGCACTGCGGCATTTTGTGCGGTCATGACGTGGATAACGACAGGACGCTGGAGTCGATCGCCCGAATCGCCCTCTCCCACGCGCAGGCGGGAGCCGATATGGTGGCTCCCTCCGATATGATGGACGGACGGGTCAGGGCGATCCGCACGCTTTTGGACAGGGAGGGATACCTATCGGTTCCGATCATGTCCTATGCGGTGAAATACGCCTCCTCCTTTTACGGGCCCTTTCGGGAGGCGGCGGGCTCGGCTCCTTCCTTTGGGAACCGCAGGAGCTATCAAATGGATTTTCACAACCGGAGAGAGGGGCTGAAGGAAGCCCTGCTCGATGTGGAGGAGGGAGCCGATATCATTATGGTGAAACCGGCCATGTCGTATCTGGATCTGGTAAGGGAGGTGCGCGGTCAGATCACGCTGCCTGTCGCGACCTACAGCGTGAGCGGAGAATATGCGATGGTAAAGGCCGCCGCAGAAAAGGGCTGGATCGATGAGGAGAGTATCGTCTGCGAGATGGCGGCGGGCGCTTACCGCGCGGGCGCGGATCTTTATATCACCTATTATGCAAAGGAGCTGGCAAAATTTATACAGGAAGGGAGAATCGGCTGATGGCTGGATCGCAGGAGCTTTTTGAAAGGGCAAAGCGGTATATCCCGGGAGGCGTAAACAGTCCTGTGCGGGCGTTTGGCTCGGTGGGAATGACGCCGAGGTTTATCCTGAGGGCTGAAAAAGACCGTATCTGGGATGAGGAAGGGAAGGAGTATATCGACTACGTCGGCTCATGGGGGCCGATGATCTTAGGGCACGGGCACCCGGCGGTGCTGGAAGCGGTGGAAAGGGCGGCCCACGACGGCCTGAGCTTTGGGGCGGCGACGCGGCGTGAGGTGGAGATGGCGGAGCTGATCTGTGAAAGCGTCGCGTCCGTCGAGATGGTGCGTATGGTAAATTCCGGGACGGAGGCCGTCATGAGCGCGCTCAGGGCCGCCCGCGCCTTTACGCGCAGGGATAAAATTATAAAATTTGCCGGCTGCTATCATGGACATGCCGACGCTATGCTGGTTCAGGCAGGCTCCGGCTTGATGACGCAGGGGATCCCGGGGAGCGCGGGCGTGCCCGCGGGCTGCGCGCGGGATACCCTGACCGCCGTTTATAACGATCTGGAAAGCGTAAGGGAGCTGTTTGCGGAAAACGACGGACAGATTGCCGCGGTAATCGTAGAACCGGCGGGAGCCAATATGGGGGTCGTTTTGCCGGAGCCCGGCTTCTTACAAGGGCTGCGCGGGATCTGTGACGAATGGGAAGCGCTGCTCATTTTCGACGAGGTGATCACAGGCTTTCGCTTAGGGCTTGACGGCGCGCAGGGATACTATGGGGTGAGGCCGGATCTGACGACCTTTGGCAAGATCATCGGAGGCGGGATGCCGGTAGGAGCCTATGGCGGAAGGAAGGATATCATGTCGATGGTGGCCCCCTGCGGGCCGGTATATCAGGCCGGTACGCTGAGCGGGAACCCGGTGGCGATGGCGGCCGGACTGGCGCAGCTGCGTACGCTCAAGGAGACGCCGGATTTCTACTCTGACTTAAATCGGGCGGGGGACGCTTTTTTCCGTGAGCTGGATACGATACTGGAAGAAGCGCGCATCCCCCATTGCGTGAATCATGTCGCCTCCCTCGGCTGCGTTTTCTTTACAGATACCGTCGTGCGTAATTATGAGGATGCGCAGAGCAGCGATACGGCGCGTTATGCGGATTATTTCCGGCATATGCTGGATAAAGGGATCTATCTCGCGCCTTCCCAGTTTGAGGCTGTGTTCCTTTCCGGGGCGCATACGCAGGCAGATCTGAAGAAGACGCTGGATGCGGTGCGGACGTTTGGAAAGGAGCTTTCCGAATGAGGGAAAAAATCGTGATCGGGAGCCGCGAGAGCAGGCTGGCCGTTACGCAGAGCCTGACCGTCGTAGAATTTCTGCGGGAGAGCGCGCCAAAGACGGAGGTGGAGCTGCTGACCATGAAGACGTCGGGCGACCGGATCCTAGATCGGACTTTGGATCAGGTGGGTGGAAAAGGGCTGTTTGTAAAGGAACTGGATCAGGCCCTTCGTGAAAAAAGAGTCGATCTGACGGTCCATAGTCTCAAGGATATGCCGATGGAGGTACCCGGCGATCTCCCGCTGGTCGGTTTTTCCGTGCGGGAGGATCCGCGGGACGTCTTGGTGCTCCCGAAGGGGGAGACGAAGATCAGACGGGAGCTTCCGATCGGAACTTCCAGTCTGCGCCGTTTTCTGCAGCTGCGGGAGCTTTATCCCGGATATGAGATAAAGCCGGTCCGCGGGAATCTGCAGACGAGGCTGCGCAAGCTGGACGAGGGAGGCTATAGCGCGCTGGTTTTAGCGGCGGCCGGCATGAAACGGCTGGGACTTAAGGAACGGATCTCCCGCTATTTTACGGTGGAAGAGATCATACCGGCCGCAGGGCAGGGGATCATCGCCCTGCAGGGCAGGGCGGGAGAGGATTATTCTTGTCTGGACGGATACAGGGATCGGGCCGCGGCGGCCGCGGCTTCCTGCGAACGCGCCTTTGTGGGAGAGCTGGACGGCGGCTGCACGTCGCCGGTGTGCGCGTATGCAGAGGTAAGGGAGGGAGACGTTTTCCTCCGCGGGCTGTACTATGAGGAAGCGACCGGTAACTATCGTGTGGGAGAGCTCGGCGGGGCGGCAGAGGACGCCTGTAGGATCGGGGTTTCTCTTGCCCGAAGGCTCAGGGATATGTAGGGAGGCAGGAAATGCAGGGTAAGGTATGGCTGGTAGGGGCGGGCCCCGGCGACGCGGGGCTGCTTACGCTTAAGGGAAAGGAAGTTCTGGAAAAGGCTGACGTGGTAGTCTACGATGCGCTGGTGGGTCAGGGCGTGCTGGGATTGATACCGGATTCGGCGAAGGCAGTCTATGTGGGAAAGCGTTCCGGGAATCATGCGCTGCCTCAGATGGAAATAAACCGCGTGCTGTTAGATGAGGCCGGAAAGGGCAGGCGGGTAGTGCGCTTAAAGGGCGGCGACCCTTTTGTGTTCGGCAGGGGCGGAGAAGAGTTAGAGCTGCTGGCCGAACAGGATATCCCGTTTGAGATTGTCCCGGGAGTGACGAGCGCGTTTGCGGTTCCGGCCTATAACGGGATCCCGGTGACACATCGGGACTTCTGCTCCAGCGTCCATATTATCACGGGGCACAGGCGGAGCGACCATACGTATGACATTGATTTTGACGCCCTTGTCAGAACGAAGGGGACTCTGGTCTTTTTGATGGGGATCGCCGCGCTGCCGGATATCTGCAGGGGGCTGCTGAAAGCCGGTATGGATAAGGAGATGCCGGCGGCGGTCTTAGAAAAGGGGACGACGGCCGCCCAGCGCCGTATCCTTGCTCCGCTGGGAACGCTGGAGGAGGTATGCGGCAGGGAAGAGATCGCGACCCCGGCCATTATCGTAGTGGGGCGGGTATGCGGTCTTTCAGAGCGCTTTCGCTGGTATGAAAAAAAGCCTCTCTTTGGCGTAAAGGTGGCTGTAACAAGGCCAAAGGAGCTGATCTCGGAGCTGGCGGACATGCTGCGCCAAAAGGGGGCGGAGGTGCTGGAGCTGCCGGCGATCCGCACGGAGCCGGTCACTGATAGCGAGGAGTTAGATGAGAGTATAGGCCGGTTAGGGGACGGCGGCTATGACTGGCTTGTCTTTACGAGCCCCAGCGGGGTGCGGATCTTCATGGAGCGATTGTTTTTGCGCGGGGATATCAGGATGCTTGGCGGGGTGCGGATCGCCGCGCTCGGGCAGGGGACGAAGAAGGTGCTGGCGCGGTATGGGCTCAAGGCGGATTTTATCCCTTCCGTTTATGACGGGGAAACTTTGGGCAGGGAGCTGGCCCGGATACTGGAATCCGGCTCGCGTGTCCTGATCCCGCGGGCGGCTGTCGGCAATCGGGAGCTGGTGGAAGAGTTAGAGCGGGCGGAGGGGGTCCAGATCACGGATCTGGCCGCTTATCATACGCTCTATACGGCCTCCCAGACGGTCGATACGAAGGAGATCATAGAAAAGGACGAGATCGATTTTGCGGTATTTACCAGCGCGTCGACGGTAAAGGGCTTTGCCGAGAGCGCGGGGGATACGGACTTTTCGAGGGTTAAGGCGGTCTGTATCGGGAAACAGACGCAGGCGGCGGCAGAGCGGATCGGTATGCGTACATGGACGGCGGAAAAGGCTACGCTGGAATCTCTGACGGAGAGGCTGATCGAGGCGGCTGCGGAAGGATAAGAAAGAGAAACGGAAGGGAGAATACAGTATGAAAAAAGGTATCGCGTATGGAGTCGGCGTGGGGCCCGGCGATCCGGAGCTGATGACGTTAAAGGCGATCCGGCTGATCCGGGAGAACGACGTGATCGCCGTACCGGGAGAACATGCAAAGGAAGCGGTCGCTTATCAGATCGCGGTAAAAAATGTGCCGGAACTGGCGGATAAGGAGCTGGTTGCGGTCCGTATGCCGATGGTGAAGGATAGGGAGCTGATCAAACGGGAGCATAAAAAGGGGGCGAAGCGGCTGGAGGCCTATCTGGAGCAGGGGAAAAACGTGGTCTATCTTACGCTTGGCGATCCGACGATCTACTGCACGTTCAGTTATCTGCAGCATATTCTGGAGGCGGACGGCTATACGGTGGAGCTGGTCAGCGGTATCAGCTCTTTCTGCGCGGCGGCGGCGAGGCTGAATCTTCCGCTCGCGGAGTGGGACGAGCAGCTCCATATCGTTCCCGCCGTCCATAAGCTGAAGGATCCCCTTACCTGTCCCGGCAGCTATGTCCTGATGAAATCCGCGAGCCATATGAAGGAAGTCAAGGAGCTGCTCAGGGGAAACGGCATGAAGGCCAGCGCGGTCGAAAACTGCGGCATGGAAACGGAGAAGATCTATCAGAGCGTGGAGGAAATACCGGATGACGCCGGATATTTTTCCCTGATCCTTGCAAGGAAAGCGGAATAGAACGATGATCGAGTTGAAAAATCTGACCAAATGCTTTGATGGGTTCACGGCGGTGGATCATCTGAGCCTGTCGATCGAAAGCGGCGAGTTTTTCGGCCTGCTGGGCCCTAACGGGGCGGGAAAGACGACGACGATCAGTATGATCTCCACGGTGCTGCTGCCGACACAGGGAGAGATCCTTATAGACGGGAAACGGCTGGATCGTAAGGCCTCTGAGCAGAAGCGGAAGCTGAGCGTGATCACGCAGGAATATTCCATGCGTCAGGATATGACGATGGAAGAGGTGATGGAGTATCAGGGGCGGCTGTATTTTATACCCAAAAAGACGATACGCCAAAGGACGGAAGCGCTCCTAGAGTTTGCCGGGCTGCTGGAATACCGGAAACGCACCGTCCGCCATCTCTCCGGCGGGATGAAACGGAAATTGATGATCTGCAGGGCGCTGCTGATCGAGCCGGAGATACTGCTGTTAGACGAGCCTACTGCGGGAATGGACGCGCTTTCGAGGCGGCAGATGTGGAATCTGCTCAGACGCCTGAACAGGAATCATATGACCATGATCCTGACAACGCACTATATGGAAGAGGCGCAGGCGTTATGCGGGCGGGTGGCGCTGATCAACCGCGGCAGGCTGCAGAAGCTGGATACGCCGGAGAACCTGATCACGGAGCTGGGCGCGTTTGCGGTGGACGAGTTCGCGGGGGAGAGCCTCGTGAGCAGATATTTTCACGACCGGGAAGAGGCGATACGCTATCTGTCAGGGGCCGGGGCGGACGCGGCGCTGCGCGCGTCCACGCTGGAGGATGTCTTTGTAGAGTGCGCGGGACGCAGGCTGATGTGACGCACAGAGGAGGACGCATGGGGATTATCACGGTTTTATGGGAAAAATGGACGGAGTTTCGCAGGGATTTTTATAAGATCACGGTAGCCGCCATGATCTCTCCGCTTATGTATCTGATCATCTTTGGAATGGGGATACAGACGACTTCGCACGGGGAGCCGTATCTGCATTTCCTGATCCCCGGCATTGTGGCGATGGCGACGATGACGGGGAGTTTTAGCGCGATCGCGCAGAATATGAGCGTGCAGCGGCTGTATGAGAAAGCGCTCGATCAGGTCATGGTATCCCCGACACCGCTGTGGCAGTTCATTCTCGGGCAGATACTCGGAGGGAGCCTGCGGGGACTGTATGCGGGCGGCGTGATCCTGCTTTTGACCTTTCCGATACGGACGGATCTGATCTTTAACGGAATGTCCGTTTTGATCCTGTTTTTGAACGGAATGGTCTTTTCGACCATTGCGCTGACGCTTTCCTTTCTGGCAAAGAGCTATACGGATGCGCCGAGATATACCTCCTATATCATTATGCCGATGTCTTTTCTGTGCAATACCTTTTTTTCCACCGATCAGATGCCGAACGGCTTCCGGCAGCTGATCTCCCTGCTGCCGCTCTCGCAGGCGAGCGGCATGGTGCGGAGCATTTCCAACGGGGAAAAGCCGGGGAGCTTCGGCTTCGTCGTTTTGTTCCTGTATCTGATCGTATTTGGGCTGATCTCCGTGCTGTTTATCTATAAAAAGAAGAATCTGTAGCGGCTTGACAAAAGAAAGGACAAGTTATGAAATCTGCATTGCTGGCGGTGAGCTTTGGAACGAGCTATCGGGAAACCAGAGAACGGACGCTCGAGGCGATCGAGCGGGATCTGTGCGCGGCCTTTCCAGAGCGGCTCTTTTACCGCGCGTGGACGAGCGGGCGGATCAGGAAAAAGCTGGAAACGGAGCAGGGGATCCGTTATGACGGCGTAGAAGAGGCGATCGAGCGTATGCGCCGGGACGGGATCACGGACGTCTTGGTGCAGCCGACGTATATGACGTGCGGCGGGGAATACGAAGGGATAAAGAGCGTCATGGCCTGCGCCGCCGCGCAGTTTGAGAGGCTGAGACTGGGAGCGCCGCTGCTTTCGGCTGCGGAGGATGTTAAGGAGCTGGCGGCGGCGGCCGAGCGGATATTTTCATTTGTAAAAGCGCCTTCGATGCTGGCGTTTATGGGGCACGGGAGCCTGCGCGGCGGATTTGCGGCTTATGAGCTTTTAGAGGAGCAGTTTGAGGCGGACGGCTATCCGAATTTCTGCGTCGGGACGGCGGAATATGAGCCGGGCTTTGAAGCGGTGCTCTCCCGGGTACGGGAGCAAAGGCCGGATCGGGTCTACCTGACGCCGCTTCTGGTGGCGGCGGGCGGACATGCGCTCAACGATATGGCCGGGGACGGCCCGGATTCTTGGAAATCGCGGCTGGAACGGGAGAAGATACCGGCGTTCTGCCTTGTCAGGGGAATGGGCGAGTATCAGGAAATACGGGATCTCTATGTCCGCCATGCCCGGAATGCGGAACCGATCGTAGAAAACGGCGGGTCATAGGATATCCCGCGGCCTGCCGCGAAGAATCTGTTTTTAAAAGGTGATACAGGAATGAAAAAGATAGGTGTATTGCCGATCCTGCTGCTTTTGCCGCTCTTCTTTGGCCGTCCTGTCATGGCGGCGGAGGAAGATAGGGACTTAGGCGGGGAGGTATCGGAGGAAAAAAGCGGCGAAGAGGAGACGGCTCCGTATGCCGGACGCCTGAAGGAGGCGCAAAGGAGCATACGTCAGAAAAAGGTCGGAAAGTATGGCATGGTTCCGATATACCCGAGGGATATCGCGGACGGAAGCTATGAGATCTCTGCAGAATCCAATTCTCCCTTTTTTAAGATCGCACAGGCGCGGCTCATGGTGGAGGGAGGGAAGATGTCCGCCGAGATCACAGTGCCCAGCCTAAGTTACCGCTATGTTTATCCGGGAACGGTCCGGGAGGCGGAGGAGGCAGAGGAGAGCGCATGGCTCGGGTGTCGGGAAGAGGACGGAAAAAGCGTTTTTACGATACCGGTGGAGGCGCTGGATAAGGAGATCGACTGCGCCGCCTACAGTAAAAAAAGGAAGATGTGGTACGATAGGAAGTTAGTCTTTGACGCTTCCAGCCTTCCCGAGGAGGCTCTGAAGATAGAGCTGCCGGACTATGAGCTGATCGAATTGGCGCTCAGGGCGTATCGGGCAAAAGACGGAGAAGGCGAAGGGAAAGAAGCGGATACAGGAGGCGGGACGGCTCATGGGGAGCCGGACGCGCTGCCGGAGGCGATGGACATCTCGCGTCCTGACGGGGAATATTCCATAGAGGTGAATATGACGGGAGGAAGCGGCAGGGCGAGTATCAGTTCTCCCACCCTGCTGACCGTACGGGACGGCAAAGCTTATGCAAGGCTGCTGTGGAGCAGCGCATATTACGATTATATGATAATAGACGGCGGGGTCTGCTACAATCTGACAGAGGACGGTGGAAATTCCGTCTTCGAGATCCCGATTACGGTAATGGACGGCCCGATGCCGGTTATAGCGGACACCACCGCGATGGGGGAGCCGTTGGAGATCGCCTATACGCTGACGTTCTATGAGGAATCGATCGGCGGAAAGGGGCAGATCCCTCAGGAAGCCGCTAAAAAGGTATTGATGATTGCGGCTGTCATAATCGCGGGAGGCGGCCTTTTGAACCATTATGTGAAAAAAAGCCGAAGATGAAAGTCAGGGAGGGCAGAAAATGGAAGGATATCCCTATTTTCCGGCGTTTATCAATTTATCCGACAAGAAACTGGTCGTGATCGGAGCCGGGCGGATCGCGAGCCGCAGGATACGGACGCTCCTTCAATTTACAGGCTCTTTGACCGTGATCGCCCCGTCCGTGCATCCGCAGATAGAGCGTCTGGCGCAGGAGGGAAGCGTGCGCCTCCTTTGCAGGGAATATGAGGCGGCGGATCTCGACGGGGCGGACATGGTTTTTGCGGCGACGGACGATACAAAGGTCAACCGCAGGATCTGGGAGATCTGCAGGAAGAGGAAAATCCCCGTCAATGTCTGCGACGACCGGGAAAAGTGCGATTTTTATTTTCCGGGGATCGCCAGAGGGAAAGGGGTCGTTATCGGAGTGAGCGCCAGTGGGCAGGATCACGCGCAGGCAAAGCGGGTCACGGAGCGGATAAGGGACATTCTGAAGGAGGACGGGGAGGCGTAGGAGAAGAGGACAAAAAAATTGACAGAGCGGCGAAGGTATGCTAGAATAAGCCCAATCAAATAAATGCGGTAAGGTGTCGGAGCGGTCAGCATATGATCCGCTTCGGTGAAAAGGGAAACAGGTGCGAATCCTGTACGAACTCGTCACCGTAATTAGGGAGCAGAAGCCGATAGATCACTGGGAAACTGGGAAGATGGCCGATGTGATGATCTTTAAGCCGGGAGACCTGCCTTATCGTTGTACGAATTGTTAAGGCCACGGGTAATTGGTTATACGTACAGACTTATGGATTTGTTATTCCTGTATATGCAGGTTTTCCTGCATTGATTTTGTATGGGGATCCTTTCCTATGGCGAACGAGCGATAGGAGAGGATTTTTTTATTGGAGAAATGGCTGCGTACCGCAGAATTTCAAGATATGAAAAAGGAGGAGACGAAAAATGAAAAAAAATGCAGTTATCGCTTTCTTGACCGGCCTTATGGCATGTTCTTTGACGCTCACGGGCTGTTCCGCTTCTGATCCCGCCGCGGGGACGGCGCAGGAGGCCGCTCCCGCGGCTGCGGAAACGGCGGACAGCGGCGCGGCGGAAGAGGAAGGAGAAGCCGGCGGGGAAGAGCAGGAGGAGGCGGGAGCCGAAGCCGAGGAGGAAGCGGTCACGGATCAGGAGGCCGCGGATGCGGTCACGGCCCTGATCGACGCGATCTATGTGCAGGAAAGGACGGACGAGACCGACGAGCAGTGCGCGCAGGCAAAGGCCGCATGGGATGCGCTGACCGACGCGCAGAAAGAGCTGGTGGAGGACTATGATTATTTTGGCAGGGATACGGGAGACGCCTCCAAAGACGATCCGCGCAATCAGGATGACATCGGGGAGAACGAGATCCTCGTAGTCAGCTTCGGCACTTCCTTTAACGACAGCCGCGTCGGCGATATCAAAGGGATCGAGGACGCGATACAGGCGGCGAATCCCGACTGGGCCGTAAGGCGGGCGTTTACGGCGCAGATCATCATCAACCATGTGCAGGCGCGGGACGGCGAATTGATCGACAATATGGATCAGGCGCTTGAGCGCGCGGTGGAAAACGGCGTAAAGAATCTCGTGATACAGCCGACGCATTTAATGCACGGCGCGGAGTATGACGAGCTTGCGGAGGCGGTAGAATCCTATCGGGATCAGTTTGAAACGGTAAAGATCGCGGAGCCGCTGCTTGGCGAGGTGGGGGCGGACGCCTCTGTCGTCAACGACGATAAGGAGACCGTTGCGAAGGCGGTCACGGCGGCGGCGGTAGAGGAAGCGGGCTATGAGAGCCTAGACGCCGCAAAGCAGGACGGCGTAGCGTTCGTGTTCATGGGACACGGCACGTCCCATACGGCGAAGGTGTCCTACAGCCAAATGCAGTCTCAGATGGCCGATCTGGGATATGAGAATGTGTTCATCGGCACGGTGGAAGGAGAGCCTGAGGAGACCGCGTGCGAGGCGGTCATCGACGCGGTGGCGCAGGCGGGTTATAAGAAGGTGGTGCTGCGTCCGCTCATGGTCGTGGCCGGCGATCATGCCAATAACGATATGGCCGGTGAGGAAGAGGATTCGTGGGTCAGCATGTTTCAGGCTTCCGGCAGCTTTGACAGCGTAGATACGCAGATCTCCGGTCTGGGCTCTATCGACGGCATTCAAAAGCTCTATGTAGAGCATACGGCGGAAGCGATGAAGCAATAACAGGGTCGGTGAGGTCTTATGAAAAAGAAGATTGTAATGTCGATCGCGTTCCTTTTGGTTGCATTACTTGCCGGATGCGGCTATAATAACAATAATGGCGCTTCGCCTGCTTCTGTGCAGGCGGATGCGGCCGATCAGGAGGAAAGCGGGAAAACGCCTTTGGCAGAAGCGCCAAAGGAAGAAGCGTCTGCGGAGGAAATCCCTGAGGAAGCGAAAGCGCCGGAACAGACGGCCCCGGCGCTGGCCGACGGGACATATACGGCGCAGTTCCATACGGACAGCAGTATGTTTCATGTAAACGAAGCCTGCGGTGGAAAGGGCGAATTGACCGTAGAAAACGGAAAGATGACGATCCATATTTCGCTGGTATCCAAAAATATCGTCAGTCTCTATCCCGGCCTTGCGCAGGACGCGGCAAAGGAAGGGGCAAAGCTCCTTTCCCCGACGCAGGATACGGTTACATACAGCGACGGCATGACGGAAGAGGTCTATGGATTTGACGTGCCCGTCCCCGCTCTGGATACGGAGTTTGATCTGGCGATCCTCGGCAAAAAGGGAGAGTGGTACGACCACAAGGTCAGCGTATCCGGCGCGGAGCCTTTGGAAAACGAAGCGGGAGCCCCGGCAGAGGGCACGGCCCCAGAAGAAAAGGAAACAAAGAGTGCCATGCCGGAGGACGGGACATACCGCGTGGAAATCAGCTTTGCGGGCGGAAGCGGGAAAGCGGCGATCCTCTCTCCCGCGACGCTCACCGTATCGGCGGGGAAGACGACAGCGCTGGTGGAGTGGAACAGTCCCAATTATGATTATATGATCGTAGACGGGGAGAAATATCTGCCGGTCAATACGGAAGGAAATTCCGCCTTTGAGATCCCGGTCGCGGCATTGGATACGGAGATCGCCGTCATCGGCGATACCGTGGCGATGAGCGCGCCCCACGAGATCGAGTATACGCTTACTTTCCATTCGGATACCATGAAAGCCGTGGAGTAAGGGGAAACGTCGATGAAAGGAAAAAAGAAGAGAATAGCGGCGGTGTGTTTGATCTTAACAGGATTGCTGGGGCTGTATGGCTGCGGCAGTCCTTTTTCCGATTCTGCGGCGTCTTCGGCGATACGGGAAGATGGCGGCGCGGCGCAGGAAGGAAACGCGGAAGCGGCGCGGGAAGAGGCCGGAAGCGGCGCGCTTAGCGGCCTTTCGTATAAAAGCAGTATGGAGCTGCAGTATGCGCAGAATTTTTCCGTGGATTATTACGAGGGCGGCTATACGCTCTTAAAGATCGTGGACGGCACGCAGCTTTTGGTAGTTCCAGAAGGGAAGGAAGCGCCGGAGGGTCTGGGCGGCGATGTGATCGTGCTGAAACGTCCGGTCAAAAACCTCTATCTGGTAGCCTCCGCGGTCATGGATATGTTCGACGCGCTGGGCGCGGTGGATACGATCCGGCTTTCCGGGCAGAAGCAGGAAGGCTGGTACACCGAGTCCGCAAGGGAGGCAATGCAGCGGGGCGATATGCTGTACGCTGGGAAATACAATCAGCCGGACTATGAGCTGATCGTCTCCGAGGACTGTCCCCTCGCCATTGAAAACAGAATGATCTCACATTCTCCCGAAGTAAAAGAGATGTTAGAGGATTTCGGGATCCCCGTCATAACGGAGTATTCGGGCTACGAGCCCCATCCGCTCGGCAGAGTGGAGTGGATCCGATTCTTTGGAGCGCTGCTGGGAAAAGAGCGGGAGGCGGAAGAAGCCTTTGCAGAGCAGAAAGTGATCTTGGAAAAGGTAGAGGCGGATACGGAGACGGGCAAAACGGTCGCGTTTTTCTTTATTACTTCAAACGGGCTGGTACAGGTAAGGCAGAGCTCCGACTATGTGCCGGAGATGATCCGGCTCGCGGGGGGACGCTATATCTTCGACGGGCTCGGGGATCCCGACTCCGCGCGTTCCACTCTGAATATGCAGGTGGAGGAATTTTATAACGGCGCAAAGGATGCGGACTATCTGATCTATAACAGCTCGATAGACGGCGGGCTGGCCTCCATGGAGGAGCTGCTGGATAAATGTGAGGTTTTAAAGGATTTTAAGGCCGTGCAGAACGGGGACGTCTGGTGCACGACGAACGATATGTACCAGCAGCCTATGTCGATCGGGTTTTTGATCGAGGATATCCACAGAATGCTGACAGGCGAAGGGGAAGAGGGCATGACGTTTCTTTACCGGCTGAAATGGGAGGAATGAGATGAAGCGGCAGAAAAAAGCGAGATATGCGGCGGTATTTTTCCTGCTTTTGGCCGGCGTGGTGGCGTTGTCGGCGGTAAACGTATGCATGGGGAGCGTCAGGATCTCCCTGCCCGATATCGTAAAGAGTATGGCGGGGCGGGAGATCGACGAGACGACGGGGAGGATCCTGTGGGATATCCGCCTGCCCCGCACGCTGGCCGTCCTGATCCTCGGCGGGGCGCTGGCGCTGGCCGGATACCTGCTGCAGTCCTTTTTCCACAATCCCATCGCGGGGCCCTTCGTGCTGGGGATCTCCTCCGGCGCTAAGATGGCGGTCGCGCTGGTCATGGTGTTTTTGCTCGCAAGAGCGGTCAGGCTCAGCTCGGCGGCGCTTATCCTTGCCGCCTTTTTGGGGGCGATGCTGTCTATGGGCTTTGTCCTTTTGATGGCGCGCAGGGTCAGTCAGATGTCCATGCTGGTGGTGAGCGGGGTCATGATCGGCTATATCTGTTCGGCGGTCACGGATCTTGTCGTGACGTTTGCGGACGATTCGGATATTGTAAATCTCCATAACTGGTCGATGGGGAGCTTTTCCGGCATTACATGGGAAAACGTCGCCGTTATGAGCGTTGTGACAATCCCCGTCGTTATGCTGGTGTTTCTGATGTCCAAGCCCTTAAGCGCCTATCAGCTCGGGGAGGCGTACGCTGTGAATATGGGCGTGGATATACGGCTGCTGCGTATCCTGCTGGTGCTCTTATCGAGCGTCTTGTCCGCCTGTATCGTAGCCTATGCGGGCCCGATCTCCTTTGTCGGGATAGCGGTCCCGCACCTGATCAGAAGCTTTTTGGGAACGGCGAAGCCGATCCTGATGATACCGGCCTGTTTTCTGGGCGGGAGCGCGTTCTGCCTGTTCTGCGATCTGCTGGCGAGAAATCTGCTGGCTCCGGCGGAGATCAGTATCAGCACCGTTACGGCGGTTTTCGGCGCGCCGGTCGTATTGTGGATCCTGATAAAGCGCAATAAGGAGAAGGCGGTGTGATGGAGTATTTTTTTTGGACGGAACAGATGAGCGTAGGCTATCACGGGCAGCCCTTGATCGAGAATGTCGGGATCCGTTTAAAAAAGGGGGAGATCCTGACGCTGATCGGGCCGAACGGCGCGGGGAAATCCACAGTCTTAAAGAGCATTGCCAGACAGCTTGCCCTGCTCGCGGGCACGGTCTATCTGGACGGGCGCAGTCTGGGACGGATGTCCGGGACGGAGCTCTCGCAGAAAATGGCGGTGGTGTTGACGGAAAAGCTGCGCGCGGAAATGATGACCTGCGAAGAGGTGGTCGCCACGGGCCGCTATCCGTATACGGGACGGTTTGGGATCCTTTCCGCAAGGGACCGCGCCGCGGTCAGCGAGGCGATGGAGCTGGTCCATGTGACGGAGATCGGCGAGCGGGACTTTACGCGGATCAGCGACGGGCAGAGGCAGCGCGTAATGCTGGCGCGCGCGGTCTGTCAGGAGCCGGAGATCGTGATCCTAGACGAGCCGACCTCCTATCTGGACGTCAAATATAAGCTGGAGTTTTTATCCGTCCTGCAGGCGCTGCGAAAGAAAAAGGGCCTGACGGTCGTTATGTCCCTGCACGAGCTGGAGCTGGCCTCCAAGATCTCGGATAAGATCCTCTGCCTGAACGGGAGATATGTCGATCGCTTCGGAACACCGGAGGAAATCTTTGAACCGGGCTATATCGCCGGACTGTTCGGCATATCGTCCGGCAGCTATGACGAGGAAAACGAGAGTATGGAGTTAGAGGCCGTCGGAGGAGAGCCGCAGGTCTTTGTGATAGCCGGAGGCGGGACGGGGAGAGCGGTATACCGCAGACTGCAGCGGCAGGGAACCGCCTTTGCGACGGGCGTTTTGTACCGAAACGATTTGGATTATCCCGTGGCGAAGGCGCTGGCGGCGGCGTGTATTGCGGCGGACGCCTTTGAACCGATCCCGGACTGCGCCGCGGAGGCGGCCAGAGCGCGGATCGATTCCTGCAGGCGCGTCATCTGCTGTAAGGAAGCCTTCGGGAGCTTTGAAAGCGTCAATCGGGAGCTGCTTTCCTATGCAGAGCGGCAGAAAAAAGAGATCGAGACGATCGGGAAGAGAAAAGGATAGGTCAGCAGGGCAGAGAGACAAAGCGCAGGGCCGGGCAGGGAAATAGGACGGGAAAAGAAAGCGAGAGGGCAGAGCAGAAGGATAAGGCGGCAGAGCAGAGCGGGGGACGAGGGAGAGATGGCAAAGGTAATCATGGTACAGGGGACGATGTCGAATGCGGGCAAGAGCCTTTTGACGGCGGGTCTGTGCAGGATATTTAAGCAGGACGGCTATCGGGCGGCTCCCTTTAAGGCGCAGAATATGGCGCTCAACTCTTATATCACAGAGGAAGGGCTGGAAATGGGCAGGGCGCAGGTCATGCAGGCGGAGGCGGCAGGCATTGAGCCGATGGTCTGTATGAATCCTATCCTGTTAAAGCCTACGGGAGATATGGGCTCGCAGGTGATCGTAAACGGGGAAGTGCTGGGCAATATGAGCGCGAAAGAGTACTTTGAGCGGAAAAAGGAGCTGATCCCCGATATCAAGAGGGCGTTTTGCAAGCTGGAAGCGTCTGCGGACATTATCGTGATAGAAGG
>CANQTG010000017.1 GCA_947626715.1 uncultured Lachnospiraceae bacterium
ACGATAAGGGGCAAGGGCGAGATCCTTGCGAATCTGCGGAAGGAAGTCAAAAAGGCGGAAAAGATCTATCTGGCGACCGACCCCGACCGGGAAGGGGAAGCGATCTCGTGGCACCTGCTGCATACGCTCAGGCTGGAAGATAAAAAGGTTTACCGGATCACCTTTAACGAGATCACGAAAAACGCGGTAAAGGAATCCTTAAAACACGCGCGGGAGATCGATATGAACCTCGTGGACGCGCAGCAGGCGCGCCGCGTGCTCGACCGTATGGTGGGGTATCGGATCTCGCCGCTTCTGTGGGCGAAGATCAAGCGCGGCCTTTCCGCGGGCAGGGTGCAGTCGGTCGCGCTGCGTATCATATGCGACAGAGAAGAAGAGATCGGCGCGTTCATTCCTGAGGAATACTGGACATTGGATGCGCTTTTTGATGTGGAGGGGGAGAAAAAGCCCCTGACCGCGAAATATTACGGCGATAAGGACGGGAAAAAGACCATCCGCTCCAAAGAGGAGCTGGATCGGATCACAGCGTCGCTCTCGGGCGCGGCGTGCCGGGTCGAGGAGGTCAAAAAGGGCGAGCGTATCAAAAAAGCGCCGCTTCCATTTACGACCTCGACGCTCCAGCAGGCGGCGAGCGGGGCGCTGAATTTCTCCACGCAGAAAACGATGCGCATAGCGCAGCAGCTCTATGAGGGCGTCGAGATCAAAGGCAGCGGGACGGTCGGCCTGATCTCCTATCTGCGTACCGATTCCACGCGGATCTCGGATGAGGCGGCGCAGATGGCAAAGGAGTATATCTCGCGCCAGTTCGGGAGCGAATACGCGGCGGGAGAGAGCGGGGAGAAAAAGAACGGGGCGAGGATACAGGACGCCCACGAAGCGATAAGGCCGACGGATATCGCGCGGACGCCGCTCTCCCTAAAGGAATCACTCGGGCGGGATCAGTTCCGCCTCTATCAGCTGATCTGGAAACGCTTTGCGGCGAGCCAGATGGCCGCCGCCCGCTATGAGACGACGAACGTCAGGATCGGGGCGGGAGAGCACTGCTTTACGGTATCGGCCTCCCGGACGCTCTTTGACGGCTTTCAGTGCGTATACAATCTGGAAGATGAGGAAAAGCAGGAGGGGAACCAGATCATAAAGGGGATCGACCGGGATTCGGCCCTTACGCTTTCCAAATTGGAGCCCAAGCAGCACTTTACGCAGCCGCCGGCGCACTATACGGAGGCCAGCCTCGTGCGGGCGCTGGAAGAGCTCGGCATCGGCAGGCCGAGCACCTATGCGCCGACGATCACGACGATCCTCGCGAGACGCTATGTGACGAAGGAAAATAAGAATCTTTATGTAACGGAGCTGGGCGAGGTCGTCAACAATATGATGAAGGAGGCGTTTCCGAGTATCGTGGACGTCAGCTTCACGGCCAATCTGGAGGCGCTGCTGGATAAGGTGGAGGAGGGCGTCGTGAGCTGGAAGACGGTAGTCTCTAATTTCTATCCCGATCTGGACGAGGCGGTCGGCCGCGCGGAGCAGGAGCTGGCGCAGGTGACGATCCGGGACGAGGTATCGGACGAGGTATGCGAGCTCTGCGGCAGGCAGATGGTGATAAAGTACGGGCCGCATGGCAGATTCTTGGCCTGCCCCGGCTTTCCCGAATGCCGCAGTACGAAGCCCTACTATGAAAAGATCGGTGTCGCGTGCCCGAAATGCGGGGCGGATATCGTATTGAAAAAGACCAAAAAGGGCCGCAGGTATTACGGCTGTATCAACAATCCGCAGTGCGATTTCATGGTATGGCAGAAGCCCTCGAAGATCCGCTGCGAAAAATGCGGCGCGCTGACGCTGGAAAAGGGCGGCAGACTGGTATGCACGAACGAGGCGTGCGGGAACGTTATGAAAAAAGGGAAAGAGGAGCCGGAAGAGGGAAAGGGAGAAAAGATAAAAAATTTGGCAAATTTTTGACATTTTCCAGAAAAATATTGATTAATTCCCGATATTGTATTAAAATAAGAACAAGTATTACGGTGGAAGAGAACGGCGCGCAAGGCGGGATCGCAGGAGGAGACAGGAGAGGGACTCTGTATGAGCAGTATACAGTTATTGGACAAAACGAGAAAAATAGGAATGCTGCTGCATAACAACAATTCCAGCAAGGTCGTGTTCAACGATATCTGCAGCGTCATGAAAGAGATTCTCGCTTCCAACGTACTGGTGATCAGCCGCAAGGGCAAGGTGCTGGGCATTGGGAAGGCGGACGGCGTAGACGAGATCGGGGAGCTGATCGAGAACCGGGTAGGCGGGCATGTCGATCCCATGCTGAATGAAAGGATGCTGGGCGTGCTCTCCACCAAAGAAAATGTGAACCTGCAGACGCTGGGTTTTGAAAAGACGGATACGGCGAGCCTGCAGGCCATCATATCCCCGATTGATATCGCGGGGGAGCGGTTAGGGACGCTGTTTATCTACCGGGCGGGCCGTCCCTATGAGATCGACGACATCATTCTGTGCGAGTACGGGACTACGGTCGTTTCGCTGGAGATGCTGCGGGCGGTCAATGAAGAGAGCGCCGAGGAGGCGAGGAAGCTCTCCGTCGTCCGCTCGGCGATCAGTACCCTTTCTTTCTCCGAGATCGAGGCGGTGATCCACATCTTTGAAGAGCTCGACGGCATGGAGGGCGTGCTGGTAGCCAGCAAGATCGCCGACAGGGTAGGCATTACGCGCTCCGTCATCGTGAACGCGCTGCGCAAGTTCGAGAGCGCGGGCGTGATCGAATCGAGATCGTCGGGCATGAAGGGGACTTATATCCGGGTGCTCAACGACGTCGTGTTCGGGGAAGTGGCGCGGCTGAAGGAGAAAAACGCGGAGAGAGACGGGCTTTTGCAGGAACGATCCAAGTAAAGCGGGATTGCAGGAAAGCGCGGTTAAAATAAGGAAAGATCAAAATAGGGCAGGCTTTCAGGGAAGAAAGCGGGACGTAAAGGGACTTATGAAAAGATAAGTCCTTTTTTTATAAAAATCTTGAGTTTTTTCGGAAATCATTTATAATAAGATAAGGTGGAATGCTTGAATGGGGATTCAGGCTTTTCGGAACGGAAGGAGAAATCATGATTCATTCAAACGTATTTGATTATGTAAACGTAATGGACAAGACGCTGGACGCGGCATGGCGCAGGAACGAGGTGCTCTCCAACAATCTCGCCAATGCGACTACGCCGGGCTATAAGCGGCAGGATCTTAACTTTGAGGGAGAGCTGCGCAGGGCGCTGGGAAATTCGCGCTATACCTCGATCGATTCGAAGGTGGCGAATCTGAAGATCAACAGACTGAACCCGCGCACCTATACGGACTACTCCAATTTTTCCTACCGCATGGACCGCAATAACGTCGATCCCGATACGGAAGGCGTAATGCTGGCTTCCAATCAGCTCAAGTACTACGGGATCATGGAGGCGGCGAATCAGGAGTTCGCCAATTTAAAGCTGGTGACTAAGTAAGACGGCCCCTGCCGCCGCGCATACGGAGCAGGAAGATCTTTCATGCGCGCGGGCGCGCTCCTTTGCATGAGGCCGCGATGAAGCAGTCGCGGCGAAAGGACAGCGGCGAAAGCAGTCGCGGCGAAGGCAATCGCGGCAAAGGACGCTCTCGAAGAGACGGCGCATACCAGATGGAGGTAACGGAATATGGCACTTTTTACATCGTTTGATATCAACGCATCCGGCCTGACGGCGGAGCGTTACCGCATGGATATCATCTCACAGAATATCGCAAACGCGCATACCACAAGGACGGAGGATGGCACGCCGTACCGCCGCAAGGTCGTGACCTTCGCGGAGAAGGAAAGCCAGACGCCCTTCAGCCGCGTGCTCAATACGGCGTTGGACAATTATTCGGGCAAGGGCGTCAAGGTCAGCAAGGTGACGGAGGACAACTGGACCGATATGAAGATGGTCTACGACCCGTCCCATCCCGACGCGGACGAAAACGGCTACGTGCTCTATCCGAACGTCGATATCGTGACGGAGATGACGAACCTAATCGACGCCAGCCGCGCCTACGAGGCCAACGCGACGGCGTTCAACGCCAGCAAGTCCATTGCGATGAGAGGGCTTGAGATGGCGCAGTAAGCGGCTTTTACAGATGAAAAATAAGGGGAAATAGGAAATGGATATCGCATCATTGTATCATGTGAGCTCCGGCGCTGTCAGAGAGGCGGCAGAGCAGACCGGGGCGGCGAAGCGTGCGGCGGCGGCTAAGGAAGGGCAGGATCTGTTCAGTACGGTGCTGCACGACGCGATTGATAATCTACATACGACCAACAGCTATATTTCCGATGCGGAGAATGAGAAATTAAAGCTCGCGTTAGGGCAGGCGGAGAATACCCATGATCTGTCGATCGCCATGCAGAAGGCGTCGTACGCACTGCAGTATACGGTCGCTGTAAGGGACAGGTTTCTGGAGGCTTACAGAGAGATCATGCAGATGCAGATTTAATCGTGGGAGTAAGGAAACATGGCTGACAGGTTGAGGGCGATTCCGGCAAAGATACTGGAATGGTGGAACAGGTTTACGTCGAAGCAAAAGACGGTCATCATATGTATCGCGGCGGGCGTTATCATTGCGTTCGCGATCCTGATAACCGTTCTGACCAGACCGCGGTACGAGCTGCTCGCGAATTGCGAAAGTACAAAAGAGGCGTCGCAGATCACGGGGCTTCTCGACGGCGCGGGGATCACCTATACGGTGTCGGACGACGGATATCAGATCAGGGTTCTAAAGGAGCAGCTTTCGGATGCGAACCTGCTGCTCGGCGCGAACGATATCCCGGCGGCGGCATACGGGATAGACAATGTGACGGACGGCGGGTTTTCGACGACCGAGTCCGATAAACAGAAACGTTATAAATTATATCTGGAAAGCAAGATGGAGGAGGATCTGACCCGCTTTGAGGCTGTCAAAAAGGCGGACGTCCAGCTCTCCCTGCCGGAGAACGACGGCACCCTTCTTTCCAAAGCGGAGGAATCCTTCGCCAGCGTCATACTGGAGCTGGACGGGGAGTTTACGCAGGAAAACGCGGCGGCGATGGCGCAGTTCGTAAAGACCGCGCTCGGCAATGAGAACGCCAATAATATCACGATACTCGACAGTCAGGGCAACCTTTTATACTCCGGCGAGGATACCTATTCCGCGACGGGGAACGCCAGCAACCAGCTCTCGGTCAAGCAGCAGGCGGAGCGGCTCGTGCGCAACGAGGTCAAGCGGGTGCTGCTGGGCACGAACCAGTACGACAATATCGAAGTGGCCAGCAATCTGACGCTGGATTTTTCTTCGACGGAGATCACGGAGCACGACTATACCCCGGCGGACGGGCAGACGCAGGGCGTGCTCAGCCATGAGGACGTATACAGCTCGGAGAATGTCAACAGCTCGGGCGGGCCGCCCGGGACAGATTCCAACAGCGAGACGACCTATGAGATGCCGGATACCGACGAGTCCAGCGCTACCGTATCGGAAGAGTCCAGAGACTATCTCCCGAACGAGAGGATCATGTCGCAGACGGTCCCGCCGGGACTGATCCAGTACGCGGAATCCTCCATCTCGGTAACGGCGATCACCTACCGGGTGGAGCGGGAAGAGGATATCCGCGATCAGGGGCTTTTGGACGGGATCAGCTGGGAGGAATACAAGGCGGCGAACGGCGGCCGCACCTTACAGCCCGTCGATGACAATATCATTGATATCGTATCGAAGGCGACGGGGATCGCGGTGGAGAATATCGCGATGGTAGCCTATGAGGAGCCGCTCTTTATCGACAGGGAGGGCCTGAATATCCGGCCGACCGATGTGATCCAAGTCGTGCTGATCCTCATTATCTTAGGGCTTCTGGCCTTTGTCGTGTTCAGGAGTATGCGCGGCGAGCGGCAGACGGAGGAGGAAGAGCCTCTCTCCGTAGAGGATCTGCTCCAATCCACGCCGGAAGGGGAACTCGAGGACGTGGTGCTAGAGGATATGTCCGAGGCGCGCAAGATGATAGAAAAATTCGTAGACGAGAATCCCGAAGCAGTGGCCAATCTGCTGCGGAGCTGGCTCAACGAGGACTGGGGGGAATAAGAGATGGCGGCAACTTCAGGATTAACCGGAATGCAGAAAGCGGCGGTGCTGCTCATTACGCTCGGGCCGGAGAAATCCTCCCAGATCTTTAAGCATTTAAAAGAGGACGAGATCGAGGAGCTCACGCTTGAGATCGCGAATACGAGGAGCATTACGCCTCAGGTAAAGGACGAGGTCTTAGACGAATTTTATCAAGTCTGCTTAGCGCAGAAGTATATCGCCGAGGGCGGTATCGGATATGCGAAGGAGCTGCTGGAAAAGGCGCTTGGCGAGGAAAAGGCGCGGGACGTGATCGGCAAGCTGACCGCCTCCTTACAGGTCAAGCCCTTCGAGTTTGTGCGTAAGACGGATCCGTCGCAGCTTCTTAACTTCATACAGGATGAGCATCCGCAGACGATCGCCCTGATCATGTCGTATCTGACGGCTGCGCAGTCCTCGCTGATCCTGTCGGCGCTGCCGCCGGAGCGGCAGGCGGACGTAGCCAAGCGTATCGCTATGATGGACAGGACGAGCCCGGACGTTATCAAGGAGGTAGAAAAGGTGTTGGAATCCAAGCTTTCCTCTTTGGTCAATCAGGATTATACGATCATCGGCGGCGTGGACGCCGTCGTGGAGATCTTAAACTCGGTAGACCGCGGTACCGAAAAGCATATCATGGAGACGCTGGAGATCGAGGAGCCGGAGTTAGCGGACGAGATCAGGAAGAAGATGTTCGTATTCGAGGATATCCTCCTTCTGGACGACCGCGCGATCCAGAGAGTGCTGCGGGACGTGGAAAACAGCGATCTGGCGATCGCGCTCAAGGGCGCGAACGAGAACGTACAGAGCGCAATCTTCAACAACCTCTCGAAGCGCCTTGCGGCGATGATCAAAGAGGACATGGAGTTTATGGGGCCTGTCCGTATGAAGGACGTGGAAGAGGCGCAGCAGAAGATCGTAAATATCATCAGAAAACTGGAAGATTCGGCAGAGATCGTTATCTCCAGAGGCGGAGGCGACGAGATTGTTATCTAATAACCTGTTAAAGGGCGCGTGGGTACAATATCATGACGATGAAACCAGAGTAATCAAAAGCAGCGAAGCGGTGGAAAAGCGCCTGTTCGGTCAGGAGGCGCCAGAGCGCGCGCCGGAGCCGGAGGATACAGAGGATGCGCCGGAGCCGGGCGAATTTCAGGGCGGCCTGCAGGCGGAGGAATTGGAGGGGCTGCTGGCGGACCCCGACGACGAGACCACGGTATTCCATGCCCAGCAATCGCCTCCCGCCCCCGTTTACGACGGGCCGAGCCCGGAGGAGCTGATCGCGCAGGCGGAGGATGAGATCAGGCGGATGCGCGAGGACGCGCAGGCGGAGATCGAAGCGGCCAAGAAATGGGCCGTGGAGGAGAGCCGGAAAGCGGGCCGGGAACAGGGCTACCATGACGGCATGTCCGCCGCGCAGGCGGAGGCGGATCAAAGACAGCGCAGCCTCGAGGACTCCTATCAGGAGAAGCTGCGCGAGATGGAACCGGCGCTTGTGAAGGAGCTTGCAGGGATCTATGAACATATTTTCCATGTCGGGCTGGGCGAATATCAGGATCTTGTCATGCGCCTGCTCGATCATTGTATGCAGAAGATCGAGGGCGGCGGCGATTATATCGTGCATGTGAGCCCGGCGGATTATCCGTTCGTCAGTATACAGAAAACGGCGCTTCTAGAGGAGATGGGGAATAAAAACGCTACGCTCGAGGTCGTAGAGGACGCCGCGCTGCGCAAGAACGAGTGCATGATCGAGACGGAGGGCGGTATCTATGACTGCAGCCTAGACGTCCAGCTCGCCGCTCTGCGCAGGGAGCTGCTGCTTCTTTCCTATGAAAGCGCAGAGTAAGGGAACGCAGAATGGATCTATCCAAATACGAGAGACTGAAAGACAGAGTGTATTATAGAAAGCTGGGCAAGGTGCTGAATGTCGTAGGGCTTACCATCGAGTCCGCAGGCCCGGACGCCAAACTGGCGGATATCTGCTATATCCACCCGGAGGGCGCGCAGGGGCCGGGGATCATGGCGGAGGTGGTCGGCTTTAAGGAGGGACGCACCCTTTTGATGCCCTATGAGAATACCGAGGGGATCGGGATCGGCAATCTGGTGGAGAATACGGGGGAATCCCTGTGCGTTTCGGTAGGGGATTTCCTGTTGGGCAAGACGTTGGACGGCCTCGGCAGGCCGGGCGCGGAGGTGGAGATCCCGCCGGACGCGTGCAGCTATCCGGTCGAAGCGCCGCCGCCGGATCCCATGAGCCGCGCGATCATCGACGAGCCGCTCCCGCTGGGCGTAAAGTCCGTGGACGGCCTGATCACGGTCGGGAAAGGGCAGAGGATCGGGATCTTTGCGGGCTCCGGCGTGGGGAAATCCACGCTGATGGGCATGTTTGCCAGAAATACGAAAGCGGATATCAATGTCATCGCCCTGATCGGGGAGCGCGGCAGGGAAGTCCGGGAATTTATCGAGCGCGACCTCGGGGAAGAGGGTATGCGCCGTTCTGTTGTTATCGTGGCCACCTCGGACCGGGCGGCTCTCGAGCGCAATAAGGCCGCCAAGACGGCGACGGCTGTCGCGGAATATTTCCGCTCTCAGGGGCGGGACGTCCTGCTGATGATGGATTCCCTCACCCGTTTCTGCATGGCGCAGCGTGAGATCGGTCTGGCGACGGGGGAGCCGCCGGTCACGAGAGGCTATCCGCCGAGCGTGTATTCGGAGCTGCCTAAGCTCCTAGAGCGCGCGGGACGGGACGCAAGGGGCTCGATCACGGGGCTGTATACGGTCTTAGTGGACGGCGACGACTTTAACGAGCCGATCACCGATACGGCGCGCAGCATTTTAGACGGCCATATCATGCTGAACCGCAAGCTCGCCCACAGGAACCATTATCCCGCCGTGGATATCTTACAGAGCATTTCCCGCTGCATGAGCCAAGTGACGGACAAAGACCACAAGAAGGCCGCCGGACGTCTCAAGAACGTGCTGGCCACCTATAACGAAGCCGAAGACTTAATTAATATCGGCGCATATAAAAAGGGCAGCAACCCCAATATCGACTACGCGATCGAAAAGATAGACGCGACCAACGAATTTCTTATGCAGGAGATCGACGAGAAGTTCAGCTACGAGGATACGGTGCGTATGCTGCAGGAGCTGTATGAAGGATAGGAGCCATGTCCAGATTTGTATATCGGATGCAGAGTATCTTGAATATTAAGGAAGAGCTGGAAAAGCAGGCGCGCGCGGATTTCGGCATGGCGATGGTGCAGGTGCAGAACGAGGAGGAAAAGCTCGAGGGGATCTGGCGGCGCAGGGACGCCTACGAGGAGGCGGCCAGAGGCTCGCTGCAGGGATCGTTCGGGGCGCGGGAGATGCGGGAGAATAAGGAAGCGATCCTGCGCATGGAGGAATTTGCGGAGCTGCAGCGCGAAGAGGTCAGGAAGGCGTGGCAGAGGGTGGCGCAGGAGCGTCAAAAGCTCCAGCGTTCCATGCAGGAGAGGAAGATACAGGAAAAGCTGCGCGAGAATGCCTTTTCGGTATTTCTGGAGGAGGAAAAGGCCAGAGAGAGCCGGGAGATCGACGAACTGACCAGCTATACCTACGGCCAGAAGCGGGCGGAAGAGGCCGTGCAGGCCGACGGGGCAGGGGACGGCGCGGATAAGGGCGCAGCGGCCCCTTAGAGACGGGAGAGACTATGGCGGAGAAAGAAACGACGCAGGAAATGGAAGAGGGAGGCGCGAACGATAAAAAGCGCCTGAAGGAAGAGAAAAAGAGGCTGAAGGCGGAGCAGAAGGCCCAGAAAAAGGAAGCCAAGAAACGCGCGAAGGAGCTGGATCTTCAGGAGGAGGAGCTCGAAGAGGAAAGCGAAGGGAGCTCCGGTCAGGTCGTGCTCGTGACCTTTATCATCGTGGTGATCTGGATCGCGATCCTAGCGCTGCTGATCAAGCTGGACGTAGGGGGCTTTGGCTCTACGGTGCTGCGCCCGATCCTCGAGAATGTGCCCGTCGTCAATAAGATACTGCCCGCGGAGCGTTCCATGCAGCAGGGCGGCGGAGACGGCGGAGAGGAGTATTACGGCTACGACAGCCTAGAGGATGCGGTCGAGCAGATCAGGCGGCTCGAGCTGGAGCTGGAGAGCGCGCAGTCGGGAAATTCCAGCTATGAGACGCGCATTTCGGAGCTGCAGGCGGAGATCGAGCGTTTAAAGACCTTTGAAAACAATCAAGTCGCGTTTGAGCAGATCAAGAACGAATTTTATAATGAAGTCGTATATTCCGATAAAGGGCCGGGCGCGGATGCCTACATAAAATATTACGAGTCGATGGATCCGGCCACCGCGGAGGAGATCTACCGTCAGGTGGTCGCGCAGGAGCAGGTGGACGGCAGGATACAGGACTATGCGAACGCCTACGCCGAGATGAAACCGGCGGCGGCTGCGGCGATCTTTGAGGCGATGCAGGACGATCTGGAGCTGGCGGCGGAGATCCTGAACGCGATGAGCGCGGAGGACAGAGGCAATATCTTAGGGGCGATGGACCCGGAAGTCGCCGCAAGGCTGACGAAAATCATGGAACCGTCTTAAAGTTTTTGGAGAATCTACCGATATATCAGATGGAGATAAGAACATTGAAAATCAAAGAAGGGAGGAATACAATGACCAGCGCAAAGGTAACGCAGGCGGCGGGTCTGCTGCCTGTGGCGGCGGGCATGAACGCGGCGCACGGCACAGCGGGGAACGCGGACGGGCTCTTTTCCGAGATCATGGACCGCGCGAGGCCGGATACGGGCGCAAAGCCGGAGCTGACCCGCAAAGGGCAGGAGACGTCCGCGCCAGCCGTCAAGACGGAGCGCGGCGGGCTGCGCGATACGCCGCAGCAGGCGGATACGGTAAAGGAGCAGCCGCAGGAACAGGCGCAGACGCAGACGCCGCAGGCCGAAGAAGTGCAGGAGCAGCCGATGGAGGAAGGACAGGACGCAAAAGAGGTTCTGGACGAGGCCGTCGGTAAGGTCAGGGAGGCTCTCAAGGAGACGCTGGGGCTTTCCGACGAGGAGCTGTCGCAGCTCATGTCGCAGCTCGGACTTCTGCCGGCGGATCTATTGGATCCCGGCAATATGCAGGCCATCGTAACGGCGGCCGCGGGGGAGACCGATATGCTGAGCGTCCTGACCAACGAGACTCTGTATCAGAACGTGCAGGAGCTGACGGCGGCGGTCACGGACATCGTTTCCGAGGCAAAGACGGAGCTTATGGCGGACGATACAAAGTTCGCGGAGCTGCTGGCGCAGATGGAAGAGGCAGCGCCGCAGGAGGAAGAGACGCAGGCGCTCTCCGAGCTTGTCCCGCAGACGCAGGGGCCCGCCGAAGAGACGGAGGCGCAGGAGCGGCCTGACTTAACGCTCTTACAGCCGCAGGAAGCAAAGGACGCGCAGAAGGAAGAGGAGGGAACGCCCCAAAAGGCGGAGGATACCGCCGATACGCAAAGGGACGTCCAGACTCTTACGGAACAGACGGAGGCGCAGGCGGCGCAGGAGGAAAGCTCTAAGGAGCAGACGCCGGAGGAGCGGGCGGAAAAGAAAAGCTCGGATACGGGCGGCCAGACGGGAAAAGGCGCTCAGGGGAGCGCGGCGCATGAAAACGCCGCTCATTTTACCCAGATTTTAAGCAGAACGGGTACGGGCGCAGGGATCCTAAGCGAGGCCCTGACAGAGGGCGCGTCGGGCCCGTCCTATACGGAAAGGGCGGATGCGTACCGCATTCTCGACCAGATCGACGCCTATATGAGACTGGAAGCGGAGCCGGAGATGACGGAGATCGACCTCCATCTGCAGCCCGAGACATTGGGGACGCTGCATATCCATCTGACGGCGAAGGAAGGCGTTTTGACGGCGCAGTTTACCGCGGAAAATGAGGCGGTCCGTTCCGCGCTCGAGACGCAGGTGTTCCAGCTTCGTGAAAACCTGAACAATCAAGGCTTTAAGGTGGAGGCGGTGGAGGTGACGATCGCAAGCCACGCATTCGACCGCAGCTTTGCCGAAAACGGCGGGGACGGGGCGGCCTATGAGGAGCCCAAGAAGCGCGGGCCCCGCAGGCTCCAGCTGGACGAGGGAGCCGCTTTGGAGGATATGGAGCTTACCGACGAGGAACGGCTCGCGGCGGAGATGATGCGGCAGAACGGCAATACCGTAGATTATATGGCGTAAAGGAGGAATAGTATGAGTTTAATTATGCCGGTGAAGGACGGCGAGATTCAATATCCCGAATCGACAGAAAAGACGGAACGCGCGGGCGGCAGCCTCGATAAGGATGCGTTCCTGCAGCTCTTGGTGGCGCAGATGAAATATCAGGATCCGTTGGAGCCGACTTCCAATACGGAGTATATCTCCCAGCTCGCGACCTTCTCGAGTCTGGAGGAAATGCAGAATATGTCGAGCACGCTCAATCTGCAGAGGGCGTCCGCTCTGGTAGGGCAGGAGGTCTACATCGAGACGAAGGACGCGACGGGCAATACGGTTTCCCTGCACGGTCTGGTGGATTACGTCACCTATGAGAACAGCAAGGCGTTCGTCGCAGTCAACGGCGAGACCTATCCGCTGGACGACGTAGTGGGCGTCTACAATCCCGATTACACAGATGCGATCGATCTGGCATACGAGTGGACGGTCGGGCTCAATCATCTGCCGGCGCTCTCGAAGCTGACGCTCGGCGACGAGGAGGCGGTCATGGAGCTAAAGGACGTCTTCGACAGCATGTCGGACTATCAGAAGGGCTTTATCACGCAGGAGAATCAGGAAAAGCTGCAGAGCTATGTGGATCGGATCAACGTCTTAAAGAAGGCGGCGCAGGAGCTGGAGGGCAAGGTAGAAGGAAACGGCGGCGCGGCGGATTCGGAGGATACGGACGGCTCCGAAGAAACGGGCAATGCGACGAGCTCCGATCAGGCGCAAAGCGCAGGCAATGCGACGGGCTCCGATACGGCGCAGGGCGCGGGCAGCGCGGCGGATTCCGGCAAGACGCAGGAAGCAGGCGGCGCGGCGGGCTCCGAGCAGGTGCAGGGCGCGGGCGGCGCGCAGGATTCCGGTACGGCGCAGGAGACAGACAGCGCGGCGGATGTTGAAGCGCAGGAGACGGCGGCCTCCGGCAGTGCGCAGGGTGCGGAGGAGACCAAAGAGGCGGACTCTGAAGGCGCAGGCGGCGACGAAGCGGAAACGCCGTGACAAAAGGAGAATAGGATATGAAGGTGCAGGATAGTCAATACCTTTCCGCACTGCAGATTCAGGATCGCTTCCTGAAGGGACAAAACAGTCCTGTAAAAGCGAAACCGGCCGCGGAGGGTTCCCTGTCGTTTCAGGAGATCCTAGAGCAGACGACGGGGCGCACGGACACGGGGCTGCGGTTTTCCAAACATGCCATGGGCAGATTGGCGGACCGGAATATCCGGCTTACGGACGAACAGATGGAGCGTCTGAGCGACGGAACGCAGAAAGCTGGCGCGAAAGGAATCAAAGAATCTCTGGTCATCATGGACCAGCTGGCCTTTATCGTGAACATACCGAATCAGACGGTGGTGACGGCGATGGATCAGGCCGAAACGGAAAGCAATGTATTTACCAATATTGACGGAGCCGTAATCATATAGCCGGACCTTTTCGGAGGCTAGGATCCCTGACTGACAGAGGGGATATGCGGCGCGGCAGTTTAGATCAGGAGGTCAATCAACTATGATGAGATCAATGTATTCTGGTGTTGCGGGATTAAAGACACACCAGACCAAGATGGACGTAATCGGCAATAATATCGCGAACGTCAACACAACGGCATATAAGAGCGCATCCACGAATTTCAGCGAGCTGCTCTACCAGACCACGTCAAAGGCATCCGGCCCGAACGGGACGACGGGACGCGCCGGGATCAACCCGAAGCAGATCGGTCTGGGCGTGCAGGCCGCCGCGATCAAGAACGCAATCACGACGCCGGGCTCGACGCAGTCTACGGGCGACCCGTTTGACGTCAAGATCAATGGCGAGGCGTTCTTTGTCGTCAGCGACGGCACGAGCAATTACTTCACGCGGGACGGCTCCTTCTATGTGGACGCCGCCGGCAATCTGGCGATGACGTCCAACGGCTACAATGTCATGGGCTGGGGGCTGGACGAGACGGGCCTAAATATCAAGAAGGACACAGTCTCGGCGCTGCGCGTCATGAGCGCGGCGAATATGACCTATCCGCCCGAGGCGACGACGGAGGCATATGTGGACGGTATTTTGGATAAGAACGAGCCGGACGCGGCGACGACGGCGGGCAAGACGCTGACGCTGAGCTTCTTTGACGCGCTGGGCTACAGCTATACCGCGAAGTTCGCGCTCCATCAGACCGAGACGAAGGGCGAGTATACGGTGGAGCTGACGGATATCCTCGATTCCGAGGCCAATTCCGTGATCGACACCTACGGGGTGAACGGCATTACCGATATCGTGAATTTCGGCGGCAGCAGCACCTCTGATACGACGGAGCTGCGCCAGCTCGTAACGGGCGTAAGCTATACGCCCGGCGCGTCGGATACCGACCCGGGCACCTATACCAAGACGGTCGGCTATGACGAGCTCTTCTCCGACTACGAGGATAAGGCGATGAGCGGTCTTGTCTACAGCAATCCGGTCAAGGGAGCTGCGGCGATGAAGGCCGGCGATACGATAGCGGCCGGCGATACGATCACCCTGACCGGCACGGGCAAGGTGACGAAAAAGGACCTTCAGGATATCTACGGATTGATCTATGTGGAGGGCGAGGGGGGAGATCCCGACTACTATTATAAGGATGGCGTCCGCCTTTACAACCCGAATAATCTGGGGGCGGGCGTAAACGCGGCGACGAACAAGACGAACTGGCAGACCGTTTTAAATAAGGGCGACTTGGCGGCTGACCCGGATCCCGGTATCAGCTGGGACGACGAGGGGAACGTGAGCTTTAATCTCACGCAGGACTTTACGGTGGCCGCGCCCGGCACCTACGACGGCGCGAATTTCACGATCGAGATCTCGCAGGACGACGCCTACGGGATGGATACCACCAATCCGAACAAGACCTATCTCTACGAGGTGGCCCCGGACGGACAGGCGCAGGTGACGACGACGACGACCTATAACGGCTACGTCCTCAAGTTCAATGTGGACACGGGACGCTTTGTCTCGATCGACAATAAGGACAGCGTCACGCTGGATTTCAATCCCAGCGCGATGACGAAGGCGGGGACGTCGGTCTCCCTCGCGAACTTCTCCGATATCAATATCGACTGGACGAACGTAACGTGGTACAATAACGGCGGGAGCTCCACGATGACGGCGACCGCCGGCACGGAGAGCACCGGCGAGGGCGCGGGCCGCAAGCTCGGCGCGATGAACGGGCTCTCGATCCAGAATAACGGCGAGATCTACGCGGCCTACGACAACGGCATGACCAAGCTGCTCGGGCAGATCGCGGTGGCTAAGTTCGCCAATGCCTCCGGCCTCGAGAAGGTCGGCGACAATCTCTATCAGTCCACCTTAAACTCCGGCGAGTTCGACGGCGTGGGCGTGGACATCACGGCGGACGGCGAGGGCAGCATGACCTCCGGCGCGCTGGAGATGAGCAACGTCGATCTCTCGACGGAATTTACCGAGATGATCACGACGCAGAGGGGCTTTCAGGCGAACAGCCGTATCATCACCGTCTCCGACACGCTGCTGGAGGAGCTGGTAAATCTGAAGAGATAACCCTATAGACGGCAAAATGCAAAGAGGCAGGGGAACTATCGGACATAGTTCCCCTATTCCTATGTTTATCCGCTTTCTGAAAAAACGGGGAAAACGGGCGCGTTTCCCGCAAAGGAGCATGGTATGATCGAACTGACGAAACTGAACGGACAGAAGATCCTCGTAAACTGCGATCTGATCGAGCTGGTGGAGGAAACGCCGGATACGCTTATCTCGTTTACGACGGGCAGAAAAATTATTGTAAAAGAAAGTAGACAAGAAGTGAAAAATTTAGTAAAATCGTATAGAAAGGATGTTTTTGCAAATTAATGCAAAGGCGGGCAGGTGAGTATTGTGGATATAGCATCGATATTGGGGCTGGTACTGTGCTTTAGCATGGTCATCTTCGGGATCATCAGTAATAGAGGCGTAAGCGGACTTCAGTATTTCATCGATATTCCCTCTATGATCATCACGTTCGGCGGTTCGTTTTCGGCGATTCTGGCCTCCAATACACTGAGCAGCTTCATAGGCGGGGTAAAGAGCTTCCGGCTGGTTTTAAAGACGCCCTCCTATGACGTGACAAATATCATCTCGACGATCATCAATCTTTCCAATATCGCCAGAAAGGAGGGCCTGCTTTCCCTCGAGGAGGCGGCGGGCGAGCTGGAAGACGAGTTTTTGAAAAAGGGCATCCTGCTGATCGTAGACGGCACGGACCCGGAGCTGGTGCGCGCCATCATGGAGACGGAGCTGGTCAGCATGGAGGACCGGCACAAGGGCAATATCAGCTTTTGGGAGGACGTAGCTACGATGGGCCCCGCTTGGGGTATGATCGGTACCCTGATCGGCCTGATCCTGATGCTTCAGGATATGAACGACCCGAGCTCTATCGGGCCTTCTATGGCGGTCGCCCTGATCACGACCCTGTACGGCTCCCTGCTGGCGAACTGGGTATGTACGCCGGTGGCGAGCAAGCTCAAGGCGAATAACGCGATGGAGATGCAGGCGAAGGAGATCATGATCGAGGGTCTGTTGTCCATTCAGGCCGGCGAGAATCCGCGTGTGATCGAAGAAAAACTGAAATCCTTCTTAGCGCCCGGCGAGCGGGCTTCGTCCAATGACGACGGAGGTGGAGTAGATGGCTAGGAAGAGGCAGGAGGATCCCCCTAAGGGTTCGCCCGCGTGGATGAATACCTTCAGCGATCTGATGAACCTTCTGCTGTGCTTTTTCGTCCTGCTGTTTTCGATGTCGACGGTGGACGCGCAGAAATTCGAGCTGATCGTAGCGTCCTTTAACGATACGTTCAGTATCTTTTCGGCGGGCGCGACCGCGATCGGCGACGGGATGCTGATGAGCAACGGCGTCAGCCAGCTAAACGAGCTGGACGATTTTACAAACAGCATGGGCAAGGCGAGTCAGGCGTCGGGCGAGGATATGGAGGCGGAGAACGTCGAGGAGCTGACCGAGGCGTTGGACGCCGAGAAGCTCCGTAAATCCGAGGAGCTGGCGGAAAAGGTGGAGGAGGCTCTCGAGGAGCAGAATCTCTCGCAGGATGTGGATATCGAAGTGACCTCCCAGTATGTGCAGCTTTCCCTGCGGGGCGCGCTGCTGTTTGATTCCGGCAGCGACCAGCTAAAGGAAGAGGCCCTGCCGATCTTAAATCAGCTCGGCGTGATCTTGGAACGCTATGCGGACAGTATCATTGAGATCGAAGGACATACGGACAATGTGCCGATCAGCAGCAGACGCTTTGCGAATAACAACGAGTTAAGCAGCGCGAGGGCGCTTTCCGTATTCGACTATTTTGTATCGACGACAAACCTAGATCCCGCCATGATCAAGCATTCCGGCCGCGGAGAGTATGTGCCGGTCGCGGACAATACGACGCCCGAGGGACGGGCGAAGAACAGGCGGGTGGAGATCAAGATTTATCATACGCTCAGCGCATATTAATATGGAAGGAAGAAAGATCCCATGAAAAGAAATCTATTATCGATCATCATACTGGCGCTGCTGGTCATCAATCTCGTGCTGACTTCGGTCATGATGGTGAACGTGAGCAGCGCGTCGAGAAAGACCGGCGCTCTGGTGTCCGATATCGCGCAGGTGCTCAAGCTGGAGCTTTCCGACGGCTCGGCGGCGGGTACGGCCGCTTCCTCGGTGCCGATGGAGGATACCGAGGTCTATAAGATCGAGAATGAGATGACGATCCCCTTAAAGGCGGATGCGGACGGCACGCCGCATTACTGCCTGTTGTCGGTGGCGCTGTCGATGAATACCAAGAGCGACGGCTATAAGACCTACGGCGCGGACTTAGCCTCCAAAGAGAGCCTGATCACGAGCCTGATCTACGATGTGGTGGGCGGCTATACCTTAGAAGAGGCGCAGGCCAATCGGGAGCTGATGAAGCAGGATATTCTCAAGCAGATACAGGTTTTGTTTGATTCTGACTTTATTTTCCAAGTCTCTTTTAGCGAAATTACATTCCAATAAACCTTTCTTTGGTATATGATAGAAAGAGGAAGAGGTGAACTGGCGTGGGAGAGATATTATCGCAGGACGAGATTGATAATCTCCTCAAGGCGTTGAGCGACGGAGAACTGGATGTCGATGAAGTAAAGGGAATGGAAGAAAAGCAGGTCAAGAACTACGACTTTAAACGGCCTGCGAAGTTTTCAAAGGAACATCTTCGTACATTGGAATTTATTTATGAGCATTATGGGCGGCTGCTGTCCACAAACCTGCCGGTCTATCTAAGAAAGAGCATTCAGGTCGCGGTCGTCAGCTCGGAGACGGTCACGTTTTCGGAGTTTACCAACGCGCTGGCCAATCCGGTGGTGTTAGGTATCGTAGAGTTCCAGCCGCTTTCGGGAAATCTGATCGTAGAGTTGACAGCGACGCTGGCTTTTGCTATTCTTGACAGGATGCTGGGAGGCCCGGGGCTGCCTCTGGAAAAGAACCGCGATTTTTCCGAGATCGAGATGATCATCACGGAAAAGGTCATGGTCATCATGCTGCAGCTCATGCGCGACCCGTGGAAAAACGTGGTGGAGATCAGCCCGGTGCTGGAGCGTATCGAGACGAACCCGCAGTTTGCGCAGGTGATCTCCCCGAGCGATATGGTCGCGATCATCACGCTGAGTATCAAGGTCGGCGATGTGGAAGGGTTTATGAATATCTGTCTCCCCTATTTTACGCTGGAGAACGTCATGGACAGACTGAATACGAAGTTTTGGTATTCGACCATGCGCGACGATAAGGGCGAGAATTACGAGGAATATCTGGAGGCGATGCTGAAGCGCGTGAACGTGCCCCTAAAGGCGGTGCTGGGCAACAGCGTGATCTCGGTGGACGATTTTATCCACCTCCAGGTAGGAGATATCATACGTTTGGATTCCAAGGTGGACAATGAGATGAAGGTCTATGTTGGTAATATAAAAAAATTTATGGCATTACCGGGAGCTAAGGATGATACATACGCAGTACAGGTAACGTCGGTCATAAGAGAGGGGGAATAGGGCATGGATGGGATGTTATCTCAGGATGAGATAAATGCCCTTCTGAGCGGTATGGATATCAGCGGCGGCGGCGATACTGCGGCGGCGGATACTCCAGAACCTGAGGCGGCTGCCGCCGCGGATACGGCGGGTACGGATGACATGCCGATAGACGAATCTTTACTGACAGATACGGAAAGAGACGCTATTGGCGAGATCGCCAATATCAGCATGGGTTCTTCTGCTACGACGCTATATTCCTTAGTAAGCAGAAAGGTGGATATTACGACGCCTACGGTCACGCTTTCCAACTGGCGCAATATGATCAATGAATACGAAAAACCCTGCGTGTTCATTCAGATCAAATATACGGTGGGGCTCGACGGCAGCAATATCCTGATCTTAAAAGAAAAAGACGTAAAAGTTATCACGGATCTGATGATGGGAGGCGACGGCAGCAATATCGACGGAGAGTTGGGCGAGCTGCACTTAAGCGCGATCTCGGAGGCGATGAACCAGATGATGGGCTCCTCGGCGACCTCGCTTTCCACCATGCTCGGCAGGATGATCGATATCAGCCCGCCGGAGGCGCATTTGGTGGATCTGACGGAGATCAAGAAGCCGGAAGAGATCTCGGAGTTCCTCGGAGGCGTTTTCTGTAAGATCGCGTTCAATATGCAGATCGAGGATCTGGTGGAAAGCACGATCCTTCAGCTATATCCGATCGATTTCGCCAAGTCCCTGTATGATACCTTTATCAATCATCAGGGAGGCGGCGCGGAACCGGAGCCGGAACCGGCTCCCGCACCGGCCCCGGCCCCTGCGCCGGCTTCGGCGCCGGACATGTCCCAGATGAACAATATGGCGATGCCGCAGATGGGAATGCCAATGCAGCAGATGCCGCAGATGGGAATGCCAATGCAGCAAATGCCCCAGATGGGGATGCCAATGCCGCAGATGGGAATGCCAATGCAGCAGGCGCCAATGCAGATGACCAATGTGCAGCCGGCGCAGTTCCAGAATTTTACGACGGATTACGCAATGGTGAACGCGCCGGAGAATATCGGCCTCATCATGGATGTGCCGCTTGAGGTCACGGTGGAGCTGGGCAGGACCAGCAAGTCGATTTCCGAGATCTTGGATTTCGCGCCGGGCACCATCATAGAATTGGATAAGATAGCCGGAGAGCCGATCGACGTACTGGTAAATGGAAAATTCGTTGCCAAAGGGGAAGTTGTGGTAATCGAAGAGAGCTTTGGTATTCGTGTAACAGAAATCATAAAATAGAGCACAGGAGTGAGAGAGATGGCAAAGAATATTTTAATTTGTGACGATGCAGCGTTTATGAGGATGATGATCAAGGACATCCTGACAAAGAACGGTTATACCGTTGTAGGCGAAGCGGAGAACGGGTTGAAGGCTGTTGACAAGTATACGGAATTAAAGCCCGATCTGGTACTGATGGATATTACGATGCCGGAGATGGATGGGATCCAAGCGCTGAAAAAGATCAAGGAAGCGGATCCGAGCGCGGTCGTGATCATGTGCTCTGCAATGGGCCAGCAGGCGATGGTTATCGAATCGATTCAGGCGGGCGCAAAGGACTTTATCGTAAAGCCCTTCCAAGCGGACCGCGTATTGGAAGCCGTCCAGAAGGTCGTAGGGTAATGCTGCTTACTCTGGGAGACGGAGTGGAATCTTTTGTGCAGTTTATAACGGTGCTGGTACTTTTTTGTGTCGTGCTCGCATTGACCTATGTGGCTACGCGCTATATCGCCAATTTTCAGAAGCTGAAACAGAAAAGCGGCAGCATTGCCGTGATGGAAACCTGCAGGATAGCACCGAATAAATATATTCAGATTTTGAAACTGGGAGAGAAGTATATTGCGGTCGCAGTATGCAAGGATACCGTTACGAAACTGGCGGAGCTTTCAGAAAATGAGCTTCATTTTTCTGAGTGTCAGGAGGAGGGTGTTCCCGGTTTTCTTGAGATTCTGGAAAAAGCAAAAAACAGGAAGAAGTAGGCGCGCTATGGTGAAAAGATTTCCTTCCGTAAGGCAATTCGTACGAATCGTATGCCTGCTGTTTACAGTAGGCATATTGTTTTTTCATAGTGCCGTATCCGTGCGGGCGATGGAGGAGTCGCCCTTATTTGACAGGGAGACGAATCTGACGGGAACGACGGATACGCAGACCAATATCAGGGAGCCGGGCTCTTCGGAGGATTCCGACGAGCTGCGGGAGCTGAATGTGGCGAACAATCTGACCATTACCTACGATAACGGCAACGGCAATGTCGCGGGGCCGGTACGGATCCTGATCACGCTGACGATGCTGGCGATGGCCCCGCTCCTGCTGATCATGCTGACCAGCTTTACGCGGATCATCATCGTGCTGCATTTTACGCGGACGGCGTTGAATACGCAGACTGTCCCGCCCAATCAGGTGTTGATGGGACTGGCTCTGTTTCTGACCTTCTTTATCATGAGCCCGATCATCACCCGGATCAACGAGGAGGCGGTGCAGCCCTTCGACCGGGGCGAGATCACGCAGGAGGAGGCGCTGGAGGCGGGCATGGAGCCCCTGCGCGAATTTATGTACGGGCAGACGCAGGTCAAGGACGTGCGTATGTTCATGGAGATCGCGGATCAGGAGTGGGACGGCAGCCTCTCGGGGATCCCTTCGTCCGTACTGATCCCGAGCTTTGTAGTGAGCGAGCTGCGCACGGCGTTTATCATAGGCTTTTTGATCTATATCCCGTTCATCATCATCGACATGGTAGTGGCCTCCGCCCTCATGAGCATGGGCATGATGATGCTGCCGCCGACGACGATCTCCATGCCGTTCAAGATCCTGCTGTTTATACTGGCGGACGGCTGGAATCTGGTGATCGGCAGTCTGGTCAAGACCTTTTATTGACGGCGTAGGAAGAAAGGGGAAGAGTGAGCGATGACGGTCGATACCGTAACCATGATTACAAGAGAAGCATTGTATCTGATCATCAAATGTTCGGCTCCCGTGCTGCTCATATCCCTGTGTATCGGGCTGCTCGTCAGTATCTTCCAGACGGCCACCTCGATACAGGAGCAGACGCTGACCTTTGTGCCTAAGGTGGTCTGTGTGTTTCTGGGGCTGATGGTATTCGGGCACTGGATGCTCAACAGTATCGTCGATTATATGCTGGAACTGTGGACGGATTTCAGTGTATATATAAGGTAGATCCATGATAGACTACAGCTTTTCCTTAGACGAGTTGGAATATTTTCTGCTCATCGTGGTGCGGATCACCTGTTTTATCCATGTGTCGCCCTTTTTCGGCATGAACAATGTGCCGAGACGGATCAAGGTCGCGCTGGGGGTCTTTCTCTCGATCCTTTTGTATCATACGACCGCGCCGCATACGGCGCTTTCCTACCATACGGTGTGGGGATACTCCATGATCGTTATGAAGGAGGCCGTCACGGGCTTTCTGATCGGCTTTGGCGCGCAGATCTGTACGATGATCGTCACTTTTGCGGGTATGATCATTGATATGAATATCGGCCTGTCGATGATGAGCATGATGGATCCGACGACGAGGGACAATGCCACGATCTCCGGTATGCTTTTGCAGTATACGACGATGTTAATGCTCCTCGTCAGCGGCATGTACCAGTTCCTCCTATCGGCGCTCTCGGATACCTACCGGCTGATCCCGATAAACGGCGCGGTCTTCCATACGGACGCCCTTGTGGAAAGCATGATCGTATTTATGTCGGATTATATCGTGATCGGCTTTCGTATCTGCCTGCCGGTATTCGCGGTCGTTATGATACTCAATACCGTGCTGGGGATTCTGGCGAAGGTCGCGCCGCAGATGAACATGTTCGTGGTCGGCATCCAGCTAAAGATACTGGTCGGCTTTATGACGCTCTATTTCACCTCCTCGATCCTTTCGGGGGCGAGCGACTTTATCTTTCGGGAAATGCAGACGATGGTGACGCGTCTGGTGGAGGGATTGGTGTGATACTGTCTTATGATCTGCAGTTCTTTGCAAAGGACGGCCCGGGCGGGGAAAAGACCGAGCCCGCCACGCAGAAAAAATTAAGCGACGCGAGGAAGGAAGGACAGGTCGCCAAGTCGAGGGAGGTCGGGCTGGGGCTGAGCCTGATGAGCGCCTTCTTAATGCTCAAGCTCATGGCCGGCTGGATCGGGGAGAGCTTTCTGGAAGGCTTCTCCATGATCTATAACCGGATCCCCGAGGCGGTGAAGCTTCAGGACGGGTCGCTCCCGATGGCGCTGTTTTCCGCGCTGTTCCGCAATACGCTGCTGCGTATGCTGCTCATACTCGCGCCCTTTTTGATCGTAGGCTTTGTGATCGCGTTCGTGGGCGACCTGATCCAAGTCAAGTGGAGCCCGACCTTTAAGCCGATGCGCCCTAAGTTCAGCAAGATGAATCCGGCGAAGGGGCTCAAAAAGATCGTTTCGCCGCAGTCGCTTTTAGAGCTGGGAAAGGCCGTCGTCAAGGTGCTGCTGATCACGTATCTCGTCTATACGACGCTGCGCGATCAGGTAAACGGGATCTACTCGCTCTACGATATGCCCCTGATACAGGCGATCGTGCTCACGGGCAGTATCGTATTGAACCTCGGTATCAAGATCTCCCTGTTTTTTCTGATCATCGCGGGTCTGGATTATCTCTATCAGAAATGGAAATTTTCCGAGGATATGAAGATGACCAAGCAGGAGGTCAAGGATGAGATGAAGAACGCGGAAGGCGACCCGCAGATCAAGGGAAAGATCCGCCAGAGAATGCGGGAGGCTTCCAGAAGGCGTATGATGCAGTCGGTGCCGGAGGCGGACGTGGTGATCACGAACCCGACGCACTATGCCGTCGCGGTCAAATACGACGCGGAGGAATATGCGGCCCCGATGGTCACGGCGAAGGGCGAGGACTTCCTCGCGCAGAAGATCAAGGAGCTCGCGCGGGAGCATGACGTACAGATCGTAGAGGACAAGCCTCTGGCCCGTATGCTGTACGCAAACGTAGAGATCGGCGAGCTGATACCGCCGGAGCTGTATCAGGCCGTAGCGGAGGTCCTCGCTATGGTATATCACGCGCAGGGGCGCGTATAAACGAAAGAGAGAATCAGCGGGGAAAGGAGCGGGCGAATGAAAAAAGCGGATATAGGCGTTGCGTTATATGTGCTGGCGGCGTTCGTTATGCTGATCGTTCCGGTTCCCGCATGGCTTTTGGATATCCTGCTGGCGGTGAATATCTCGGTCGCGTTTACGGTGATGTTCGGCTGTATGTTCGCGACGGAAGTGCTGGAGATGTCCTTTTTCCCGACCGTGCTGCTGTTCACGACCATATTCCGTATCGCGCTGAACGTATCCTCGACGCGTCTGATCCTATCGACGGGCGATCCGGGGAACGTCGTGCAGGTGTTCGGTAATTTCGTAGGCGGCGGCGATCTGGTCATCGGCATTATCGTTTTCCTGATCCTGATCATCGTACAGTTTATGGTAATCAATAAAGGTTCCGAGCGTGTCGCGGAGGTAACGGCCAGATTTACGCTGGACGCGATGCCCGGCAAGCAGATGGCGATCGACGCCGACTTAAATACGGGGGCGATCGACGACGCGGAGGCGAAGCGGCGCAGGGATCAGATACAGGAGGAGTCCAGCTTTTTCGGTTCTATGGACGGTGCCGTTAAGTACGTAAAGGGAGACGCGGCGGCGGGCCTTTTGATCTCCGCCGTCAATATCGTCGGCGGTCTGGCGATGGGTATGCTGCGGGGCGGCATGGACTTTTCGGCGGCGCTGGATAAATATGTGATCCTGACGATCGGCGACGGGCTGGTGAGCCAGATCCCTTCCCTGCTGATCTCGTTATCGACCGGTATCTTGGTGACGAAGGGCTCGAAGGACGCGGACTTTGGGACCGTGCTGGTGAGCCAGCTCTTCGGGGTGCCGAAGGTACTGTATTTTGTAGGCGCTACCGTGATCGCGCTCGGCGTGCTGACGCCGCTGAATACGATTTTGTTTCTGGTGCTGGGCTTCTGCTTTATCATCACGGCGCGTATCATGTCGGGGACGCTGGAAACGGCGCGGATCGACAATCAGGTGGAGGCGGAAGAGGCCGCCGCCGAGGAGATACGCCAGCCGGAGAATGTTACCTCGCTCTTGGCGGTGGATCCGATCGAGCTGGAATTTGGCTACGGGATCATTCCGCTGGCCGATGTGAATCAGGGCGGCGACCTGCTTGACCGCGTCGTGATGATACGTCGTCAGGTCGCGTTAGAGCTGGGCGCGGTGGTGCCGATCATCCGTCTGCGCGACAATATCCAGCTCAACCCGAATCAGTATATCATCAAGATCAAGGGCATACAGGTCAGCGAGGGCGAGATCCTCTTCGATCATTATATGGCGATGAATCCGGGCTATGTGGAGGAGGAGATCACCGGGATCCCGACCTTTGAGCCGTCCTTCCATCTGCCCGCGATCTGGATCACGGAACATCAGAGGGAGCGCGCCGAGAGCATGGGCTATACGGTCGTGGATCCGCCCTCGATCATCGCGACGCACCTAACGGAGATCATCCGCCAGCATATCGCGGAGCTCTTATCGCGGCAGGACGTACAGAGCCTTGTCAACAATCTCAAGGAGAGCAATCCCGTACTGGTGGAAGAGCTTGTGCCTAAGCTGCTGGGGCTTGGCGAGATCCAGAAGGTGCTGCAGAATCTCTTAAAGGAAGGGATCTCGATCCGGGATCTCCAGACGATCTTTGAGACGCTGGCGGATTATGCGGCGACGACGAGGGATACGGATATCCTGACCGAATATGTCAGACAGGCGTTAAAGCGCGCGATCTCGAGCCGTTTCTTCCCGGCGGGGGAGACGACGAGCGTGGTGACGCTCGACCCGCGGATCGAGCAGGAGATCATGAACAGCGTCAAGCAGACCGAGCAGGGCGCGTATCTTACGCTGGACCCGGAACGGACGAAGAAGATCGTCGCCGCTACGGAGACCGAGGTGAAGAAGCTCGAGGAGCTGGGGAAGAATCCCGTCATTATCACCTCTCCGATCGTGCGTATGTATTTCCGGCGGCTGATCGAGGACTACTTTAAGGATCTGACCGTGGTTTCCTATAATGAGATAGATTCTAACATTGAATTACAATCTGTTGGGATGGTGACAGCATAATGATAATCAAGAAATATCAGGCGAAAACGGAGGCGGAGGCCGTAGAACAGGCCCGTAAGGAGCTGGGGGCGAACATCGTCATCATGAATGTCCGCAATGTGAAGAGGACGGGGATCTTCCGTATCTTTAAGCCGAAGCTGACGGAGGTCACGGTCGCGTTGGAGGACGATACGGACAGGAGCCTGCCCAGACGCGAGAGCGCCGCGCCTGCGCCCGCGCCGCGTCAGGACATACCGGAGCCGCCCGCGCGCCTTCAGGGGAGCATCCTGCCAAAGGAGCTGATCGAGAGCTCGATGGAACAGATGGAGAGCGGGAGCGCCGCGGACGATACGAACGGGCCGGAGATCGTGGAAAAGCTAGAGAGCCTGCAGAATCTTTTGGAAAAGCAGTTAAAGCCCGCGGAGGAGGAAAAGGAGGAGCCGGCCGAGAAGGAAGAGCCCAAAAGCGAAACGGCGGCATTTATGCAGCTTTTGTTTAATACGATGGTAGAGAATGAAGTCCATGAGAAGTATGCGAACCAGATCATCGACGAGATCAAGAAGAGCAATAAGCCCAATACGCCGATGGACTATGTCCTTTCCAACGTTTACCAGAAGATGATACTGAAATTCGGGAAGCCGATGGAGATACAGCCCGCGGAGAGAGGCCCTAAGATCGTGTTTTTCGTAGGGCCCACCGGCGTGGGCAAGACGACGACGATCGCAAAGCTCGCCTCCCGATTCCGCGTGGACGAAAAGAAAAGGATCGCGCTGCTCACGACGGACACCTACCGGATCGCGGCGGCCGAGCAGCTCCGCACCTATGCGAACATCTTAGACGTGCCGTTCCGCGTCATCTACTCGGTCGACGAGATCGAGCAGGCCCTACAGGACTTTGCGGAATATGATTATATTCTGGTCGATACGGCGGGACATTCCCATTACAACAATGCGCAGCGGGACAATATGAGCCAGTTTATCCATTGCGTGGACGGGAAGGCGGAAAAGGAAGTATTCTTAGTGGTGAGCGCCACGACGAAATACAGGGATCTGGTCAGTATCGCGGAGTCCTATCAGCATGTGACGGATTTCAAGCTGATCTTTACCAAACTGGACGAGACGATGACGCTCGGCAACCTGCTGAACTTAAAGCTCCATACGGGGGCCGCTCTGTCCTATGTGACGTGCGGGCAGAACGTGCCGGACGACATCGAACGTTTTAATCCGCAGAAGACGGTCAAGCAGCTTCTCGGCGGGAAACGCTAGAAGGACAGGAGATAAGGCATATGGATCAGGCAGAACAGTTACGCAATATCATTAAAAAAAGTATGCAGAACAACAGGCCGCTCGCCAGAGTGATCACAGTGACCAGCGGGAAGGGCGGCGTCGGCAAGTCCAATACGGCGATCAATCTGGCGCTTCAGTTTAAGAAGCTTGGGCAGCGCGTCATCATTCTGGATGCGGATTTTGGTCTGGCGAATATCGAGATCATGTTCGGCACGATGCCGCGCTATAATCTGAGCGATCTGATCTATCAGGGCAAGAACATACGGGAGATCATCACGTGGGGGCCGGGGGAGGTCGGCTTTATCTCCGGCGGGAGCGGGATCGCAGGGCTCTCCAACCTGCGGCAGGAGTACCTAAACTATATCATTCAGAATCTGGTCGAGCTCGATGCGATCGCGGATATCATCATCGTGGATACCGCGGCGGGGATCGCGGACGCCGTCCTAGAATTTCTCGTTGCGAGCGGCGAGATCCTCTTGGTGACGACGCCGGAGCCTACCTCGATCACGGATTCCTATTCCCTGCTCAAGGCGCTGCACCGCCATTCGCGCTTTGTTCAGGAGGATTCGAGGATCAAGGTGATCGCCAATCGGGTAGGGAGCGCGGCGGAGGGGGAAACGCTGTTTAATAAGTTAAACGCGGTCGTCTCAAGATACTTAACGCTGCCGATCGAGTATCTGGGCATGGTCCCCTATGACAATCAGCTCTCTAAGGCGGTCATGCAGCAGGTCCCGGTATCTATCCAAAATCCGAACGCGCGCTCCGCGCTCGCCTATGAGGAGATCGCGGCGAAGCTCATGAACAAGGAACGGAACAAGAATCTCAGGAAACGCGGTATGGCGGCATTTTTCTCGCATATCGTAAACGGAAAAAAGACGGGGTAACGGATCGATATGGAAAACATGGACTTAATGCGGAAGGTCTTTAAGCCGGGGACTAAGATAGAGATCCTGCCGGATAGGAGAGGCAGGCTGGACGAGGACGAGTCCGAGACCAAATATTATCACAGTAAGATCAGCGATCTCAGGGAGGACGGCTCGGTCGAGATCTATATGCCGATCGAGCGCGGCAAGCTGATGCTGATGTCGGTAGGGAAGGAGGCGGATTTCCTCTGCTATTCCTCCAGCGGTATCTATCGGTGCCGGGTGGTCGTGACGGAGCGCTATAAGCACGACGGGCTGTATTTCCTGCTGCTAGAGCCGACGGGAGAGCTGCGCAGGAACCAGCGCAGGGAATTTTACCGTTATCAGTGCACGGTGCCCATGCAGAGCAGGAAGATGGACGAAGAGGAGGAAAGATGGCTCATGCAGCGGGGACAGCTGCTGATCATCGACGAGAATTTTTTGGATGAGAGCGTCATAACGGATATCAGCGGCGGCGGCATCCGTTTTTCAGGGAAGCTGAAATACGAGGAAGGGGATATCGTATACTGCAAGTTCAGCTTCGGGCAGGAGTATGAGGAATGTATCCGGGTGCTGGAGAGCAGCGAGATACCGGAGCGGACCGGGGAGTATCGGCACAGAGCGAAATTCGTGGCCATGAAGAATAAAGAAAGGGAAGAGATCATTAAGTATATCTTTGCGATGGAGCGCATGAGAAAAAAATTTAATAATTATGAATATGATATGTGAAAAGAGAAGGGATAGGCTATGAAAAAAATTCTGATGGTCGATGACTCAGCACTCATGAGAAGGGTAATCTGTGATATAATTGATTCAGATGAACGATTCCAAGTGGTGGATAAGGCTACTAACGGGCTGGAAGCGCTGGAACTGCTGAGCGAGAAGACGTATGACGCGGTCGTATTGGACGTGAATATGCCGCGGATGAACGGGCTGGAGCTGCTGCGCCGCTTAAAGGAGCGCGGGATCTCCGCAAAGGTCATGATGGCGAGCACCCTAACGAGCGAAGGGGCGAAGATCACGCTGGATGCGCTGGATCTGGGGGCTCTCGACTTTATCCATAAGCCGACGAACGCGATCGCCTGCCGGGAGGACGACTTTAAGGAAAATCTCCTACGGACGCTGGAGGTGGTGGCGAACAGCAAAGCGCCCGTCTTTGACAAGCCCTTTACGGCGGAGAGTATGCGCGTGACGAAGCAGGTCGTCGATCTGGCGCAGAAGCACGCGTCAAAGGTCGCGGGGAATAAGATCGTAGCGATCGCAAGCTCCACGGGAGGCCCGAAAGCGCTGCAGTCGGTCGTCTCAAGGCTGCCTAAGAACCTAAAGACGCCGGTCACGATCGTACAGCATATGCCGGAGGGATTTACCAAATCCTTAGCCGAACGTCTGGACTCGATCAGCGAGATCACGGTATCGGAGGCCGTAGACGGCGAGACGCTGGAGGCGGGACATGTCTACATCGCACGAGGGGGGAAGCATATGAATGTGGACATGAAGGCGCCGGGACGGTATGTGATCCGTTATTCGGACGAACCGTCGCGCGAGGGCGTGAAGCCGTGCGCCAACTATATGTACGAGTCGCTGATCAAGAGCGCCTTCGACGAGATCGTCTGCGTCGTGATGACGGGTATGGGCGCGGACGGCACCAAAGGGATCTTAAATCTAAAGAACGAGAAAAAAGTACATGTGATCGCACAGGAGCAGAGCACCTGCGCGGTCTATGGGATGCCGAGAAGCATTGTTCAGGCGGGAGCGGCCGATCAGATCGTCCCGTTAGAGCATATTGCACACGAGATTATTTTGAACGCGGGGGTAATATAAAATGGATGTAAGCCAATATCTTGAGATCTTCATTGATGAAACCAAAGAACATCTTCAGAACCTGAACACCCAGATCCTGAATCTGGAGCAGGATTCGGAAAATCAGGATACGATCAACGAGATTTTCCGCGCCGCGCATTCCCTAAAGGGTATGGCGGGAACCATGGGATATAAGCGGATGCAGACGCTGACCCATGATATGGAAAACGTATTCTCGGAAGTGAGGAACGGCAATATCAAGGTCAAGGCCAATATGATCGATATCCTGTTCCAGTGCCTCGACGCGCTGGAGGAATATCTGGATACGATCCAGTCCTCCGCGGACGAAGGGACGAACGACAACGAGCCTTTGATCAAGGCGCTCAATCAGATCTTAAACGGCGAGGACGGCGGAGAAGCTCCCAAGCAGGAGGAGAGTGCCGCGCCCGCTGAGAAGGAGAGCGCGCCCGCAGCCGCCGGCGCGGGAGAGGACGGGGCGAAATGGACGAGCATTGCGCTGGGCGAGAGCGAGACGATGGTGCTCGGGCAGGCCCTAGAGCAGGGCAGGAAGGTATACGGCCTTACCGTTTATGTGGAAGAGAGCTGCATTCTGAAGGCGGCGAGAGCCTTCCTCGTATTTAAGGCGGTGGAAGAGCTCGGCGAGGTGCTGGTCTCCAACCCTCCGGTACAGGAGATCGAGGACGAGAAATTTGATTTTGATTTCAGTATCATCGTGATCACGGACAGCCCGCTGGATAAGGTCATAAACGCCGCGCAGTCGGTCTCCGAGATCCATCGGGTAGTCGGCGGCGTGCTGAATCTGGACGAGGTGCCGGAGAAGGAAGAAGAGACGGGAGCGGCGGAGGTAACGGAAACACCGGCGGCGGAGAGCGCCGCGGCGGCCGATACCAAGCCGCAGCAGGAGCCGGAGAGCGCAAAGAAACCGGCGCAGACGCCCGCGCCCGTAAAGGAGAGCGCGCCCGCAGCGCCCGCGCCTGCGGCAAAGCAGGAGAAAAAGCCGGCGGCCGGCAAGCCTGTCGTAAACCGCACGGTGCGTGTCGATATCGAAAAATTAGACTCCCTTATGAATCTGGTCAGCGAGCTGATCATCGCCAAAAACTCTTTGGTGGCGGCGACGGGTTCGGCCGATTCGGGCGCGGGGGACAATTCCTTTAACGAAGAGATCGAATATCTGGAGAGTATCACGACGAATCTGCATGAGTCCGTCATGAAGGTCCGTATGGTGCCGATCGAGAGCGTGGTGCAGAAATTCCCGCGTATGATCCGCGACCTTCAGAAAAAGCTGGATAAGAAGATGGAACTGTATTTGTCCGGCGAGGAGACGGAGCTTGACCGTACCGTGGTGGACGAGATCGGCGACCCGCTGATGCACCTTCTGCGCAACGCCGCGGATCACGGCCTAGAGAGCGCCGAGAAACGTCTTGAGCGGGGCAAGCCGGAGGTCGGTACGATCCGTCTGGACGCATATCAGGACGGCAATAACGTCATTATCGAGGTAAGCGACGACGGCGGCGGAATCGATATCGAGGCCGTAAAGCAGAAGGCGCTGGAGCGCGGCGTGATCACGGAGGATCAGGCATGGAACATGAGCGATAAGGATATCGTCAACCTGCTCTTCCTTCCGAGCTTTTCCACCGCGAAAAAGGTAACGGACGTATCCGGCAGAGGCGTGGGCCTAGACGTCGTAAAATCCAAGATCGAGTCCTTAAGCGGCGAAGTGGACGTTAAAACGAAGCTGGGCGAGGGCAGCACATGGTCGATCCGCCTGCCGCTGACGCTGGCGATCATTCAGGCTTTGATGGTGATCGTGGGAGATGAGAAATACGCGATCGCGCTCGGCTCTATCGAGACGATCGAGAATATCACGAAGGACGATATCGAATATGTGCAGGCGGAGGAGGTCATCAATCTGCGCGGCACCGTGATCCCGCTGATCCGTCTGGACGATATGCTGGACGTGCCTAAGGAGAAGGGCGACGATGAGAATCTGGTCGTCGTTATCGTCAGAAAGGGCGAAAAACAGGCGGGCCTTGTGGTCGACGAGCTGATCGGCCAGCAGGAGATCGTCATCAAGTCTCTGGGCAAGTATATCAATAAATGCAAATTCATCAGCGGCGCGACGATACTCGGCGACGGCGAGGTAGCGCTGATTCTGGACGCCAACGCAATGATTTAACGGGAACGGGCAAGGAGGAGAAAACATGGATGCATTAAAATTAGGGACAGGTTCCACATTGGACTATGAAGAGGATGGATATGTTTCACCCAATATTACCCAGTTCATCGTTGTGAAGTTCGGGGAAGAACAGTATGGAATCGACATTAAATATGTAGACAATATCATTCGTATGCAGCGGATCACGCGGGTGCCCAAAGTCGCTCCCTATATCAAAGGCGTCATCAATGTGCGCGGGGAGGTGCTCCCGGTCATGAGCGTCAGGCTGAAGATGGATCTGGAGGAGGACGTGGAGACGAAATCGACCCGTATCATCATCTTAAAGCTGGAGCAGCACGGAAATATCGGGATCGTCGTAGACGAGGTAAAGGAAGTCGTGAATCTCGAGGACAGCCAGATCGAGAACGCTTACAACAGGACGAAGGACGATAAGCTCAGCTTTATCTACGGGATCGGCAAGTATGAAGGCGGCCTGATCTCTTTGCTGAATCTGAATGCGGTCGCGTTGGAAAAAGACATGATGTGATGTTGCGTGGTGAGGTAAGTATGGGAAAAGAACTGAATTTAGAAACAATGACCGCGGAATATGTCGATGTGCTCAAGGAGCTCGGGAATATCGGCGCCGGCAATGCGATGACGGCGCTGGCCCAGCTCTTGAACTGCAAGGTCGATATGCAGGTGCCGCAGGTAAGGCTTTTGGAATTTAAGGACGTCGGTACGATCATCGGCGGGGAGGAGCAGATCGTTGCGGGAATCTATCTGGCGGTGGAAGGGGATATCACGGGAAGCATCATGTTTCTGCTGGCGAAGGATTCCGCGAGATATCTGGTAAGCAAGCTGATGGGAATGCAGGTCAGCGAGGAATTTGGCGAGATGGAGATCTCCGCCCTGATGGAGATCGGCAATATCATTACGGGCGCGTATCTCAATTCGCTCGCGACGATCACGAATCTGAAGATCTATCCGTCGCCTCCGGCGATCAGTCTGGATATGGCCGGAGCGATACTGAGCGTGCCGGCGATCCAGTTCGGAACGCTGGGAGATAAGATCCTGCTCATACAGTCCCAGTTTATGGATGAAATCAAACTGGATGGATACTTTATCATGGTTCCCGATATCGAGTCATATACGAAGATACTGACATCTCTTGGTGTCGTATAGCAGAAACAGTAAGGAAGAAGTTTGGGCAGATGAGTGAAATTATCAAAGTTGGTATGGCGGATTTAAAGGTGTGTAAAAGTCCCAACGGCGTTACGACGCTGGGGCTGGGTTCCTGCGTGGGAATCGCGATTCGTGATCCGTCCACGAAGATCGGCGGTCTGGCGCATATCATGCTGCCGGACAGCAAGGCGATACGGAACAATTCCAATATTCCCAAATTTGCGGATACCGGCATAGAGGAGCTGGTAAAGCAGATGGTAGCCGCGGGCGCGGGCAGGAGCAGGCTGGTGGCGAAGATCGCCGGCGGCGCGCAGATGTTCGCTTTTCAGAATAAGTCCGATCTGGTACGCGTCGGAGAGAGAAACGTAATGGCGGTAAAAAAGAAGCTCCAAGAGATGAAGATACCGATTCTGGCGGAGGATACGGGCAAGAATTACGGGCGTACCGTGATCTTTTATCCCGAGACGGGGGATTTTGTGATTCGGAGCGTAGGCAAGAAGGATTCTGTGATCTGACAGGGGAAAGAAATGAGGACAAAGCAAATACCGCTCATTATCATGCTGACGGCGGGATTGGTATCGAGCGTGATCACGAAGCTGATGCATTATGAGCTGGAAAGCGCGTTATGGATATTGCTGGCGGTCCTGATCGTATTTTATATCATCGGGTGCGTGTTGAAACGGACGATAGAGAGATTTGAAAAGGAACGTCAGGAAGCGGAGGAGGAGGCCGCTGCGGCCGCGGCTGCGGCAGTGTCCGACGAAGGGGAAGTAATCGAAAAGGATGCGCAGGAAGAAGGGGTCGTGACGCAGGAGGCCTCCGGCTGACCGCGCCGGAAAAGGAAGCAGCAGGGAATAATCGGAGGATGGTATGGACGAAACGGCCAGAAAAAAGCTTTGGGCTGATTATGCAAAAACCAAGAGGCCGGACATACGGGAAAAGATCATTCTGGAATACGCGCCTTTAGTCAAGGTCGTGGCGGGAAGGCTCAGCATGTATCTGGGGTACAGCGTGGAGTATGAGGATCTGGTGAGCTACGGGATCTTCGGCCTGATCGACGCGATTGATAAATTTGATTCTCTGAAGGAAGTAAAATTTGAAACCTATGCGAGCCTGCGTATCCGGGGCGCGATCCTAGACCAGATACGCAAGATGGACTGGATCCCGCGGACGATACGTCAGAAGCAGAAAAAGATCGACGCCGTAATGCACCGGGTCGAGGCGGAAAAAGGCAGGCCCGCGTCCGATGAAGAGATCGCGTCCGGGCTGGGGATCAGCGGCGAGGAATATACGGAATGGCAGTCGCAGATGAAGATCACGGGCGTGGTCTCCCTGAACGAATATCTGGAGCAGGGGACGGAGATACCGGCCGACCGGAGCATGTCGAGGCATTTTGACAGCCCCGAGCGGGCGATCGAGCAGAGCGAGCTGGCGGAGGTGCTGCGGGATTCCCTGCAGCTTTTGACGGAAAGAGAGAGAAGGGTCATCGAATTATATTATTATGAGGAGCTTACGCTGAAGGAGATCAGTCATATAATGGAAGTGACGGAATCGAGGATCTCGCAGCTCCATACGAAGGCATTGCAGAAAATGAAAGTAAAAATGGGGGATTATATGGGCATTCTGGAGCGGCGTACCTGAATGCACAGGAGGGAGGATACAGTATGAATGGCTATTTCCAGCTTATGAACGACGATATGCAGACGAGCGTTATGCTGTACCCTGCGACGGACGGAGACGAGGATCTGGATATCGGTGAGGTAGCGGATTACCTAAGCGGCAATAATATCAGCTACGATCAGGGGGCCCTTTATAACGCGGGGCGGAAGCTGGACGAGGAGCCGATGCAGGTCGTACTGAATCTGCAGCGTTCCAGACCGCAGCCGGAAATGGTAAAGGTGCGGATCTCCAGCGACGGCATGAGCGCAAAGGCGCGTTTTTATGCGCCCTCGAACGACGGGGAGGCCATGAGCAGGGAGGAGATCCTGAACGAGTTAAAATACCACGGCATCCTGTACGGGATCTTGGAGGACGTCGTGGACGAATTTGTAACGGAGCGGGAATACTGCTGCGACTATGAGATCGCGGTAGGCCGGGAGCGCAATAACGGCGAGGACGCCCGTATCGAATACAGCTTCGATTTCAGCAACCGCGCCAAGCCGACCCTGAAGGAGGACGGGAGCGTCGATTTCTTCAATCTAAACGTGATCAGCGCCTGCCATAAGGGGGACGTGCTCGCGACCCTGATCCCCAAAGTACCGGCCAAGCCCGGCAGGACGGTAAAGGGCGAAATGCTGATGCCAAAGGAGCCTAAGGATAAGCTGCTGCGCCACGGCAAGAATACGATCCTCTCCGACGACGGGACCCAGATCATAGCGCTCTCCGACGGGCATATCGTGACGGAGGGGGAACGCGTCTCGGTCGTGAACGTGCTGGAGCTGGCCAGCGTGGACAGCTCGACCGGAAATATCAACTATACGGGCAGCGTGCATGTCTCGGGCAATGTATGTGAAAACTATGCGGTAAGCGCGGAGGGCAATGTGATCGTGGACGGCGTCGTCGAGGGCGCGGTCGTAAAGGCGGAGGGCGACGTGATCATCGCCAGAGGCATGAACGGCATGGGCAAGGGCCGTATCGTGGCGGGCGGCAACGTGGTCGCAAAGTTCTTTGAGAACGCCGACGTTACGGCGGACGGCTATGTCAGCAGCGACTCTATCCTGCACAGCACCGTCAGCACAAAGGATACGGTGAGCGTAGGCGGAAAGAGAGGGTTTATCACGGGCGGGAATATCCGCGCGGCCAACGGGATCCAAGTCAAGACGCTGGGCTCTTCGATGGGCTCGGACACGATCGTCGAGGTGGGGGCCGATCCTTCCTTAAAGCAGCGGATCGTGGAGCTGCAGACCAGCCTTCAGGAGAATACGAGGCGGGCGAAAAACGTATATCCGATCCTGATGTCGGCGACGGATAAGGTCAAAAAGGGCGTTCCGCTCTCGAAGGAGCAAAAGGACTATATCAAAGAGGTCCATGCCCAGTATATGCAGTACAGAAAAGAGATCAAGAGGGCAAATTCAAAGTTAGAAAAGATGAATCGGACGCTCGAGAACGGCAAGGATGCCACCGTATCCGTGACAGGAGAGGTCTTTGCGGGCACCCGCGTCGTGATCGGGGACGTATCTATGGTGGTAAAGGGGAAAAACAGCTATTGCAAGTTCGTCAGGGAGCAGGGAGATGTAAAGATCAAGCCCCTCTAGGCGGCTGCAGGAACGGAGTTTGCGTATGGCGATCGGACCAATCGAATTGAACGGAGTTATTTCCAGAACGCAGGATTATGCGACGGTCAAGCACAATGAGGACAACAAAGGGCTGTTCCATCAGCAGGCGTTCCAAAGCGAGTTTAAGAAAGCGATCGATCAGAAGCACTCGCAGGTGACGCAGGGCGACGATATACGGAAAGAGGAACGCAAATTTGACGCGAGGGAAAAGGGCGGCAACGAGTATACCGGCGACGGCGGCAGGAACAGGAAAAAGAAGGAAAATCCAAAAGGAAAGGATATTGTGAAAGGATCGTCATCCTTTGACATTAAGATATAATCATGGGAATCACAGAGATCATATTATTGATTCTGGGAGTATGCGCGTTCGTGCTGAGCTTCGTGCTCCCGGAGAAAAAAGACAGGCTGAGCGACGAGGACA